>VRUH01000001.1:0-24195 GCA_019456185.1 Candidatus Glassbacteria bacterium
CAAGCATAGTCCTGCTACTCCTGGCCCCGTTTGACACCTTTGCCAAGTTCAGTCGAGATACGTTTCAGCACGCTGGTTTTGTCGAACGGGGGCAGCACGACATTGACAATGCACGGCGTACCGCTGATTTCACGTATTTCAAGCAGCACGCTTTCCAGTTTACCGGCGGTTTCAACCGCGAAACCCCTGCCGCCGTATACTCCGCATATTTTCTCGAACCGGTAGCCGGGCAGAACATTGAACTTTCCCGGTACGGCGCCCTGCAGGGTGGCGTAACCGCTGTTGTTGAGGATGAAGATCACCGGGTCCAGTTCCAGTTCGCTCAGCTTGCCCACGGCGGACTCCTGCCCCATCAGGAACGCACCGTCGCCGACAATCACGAACGGGCGAAGGCTGCTGTCTGCCAACTTAGCCCCCAGAGCCGCTCCGACACTCCAGCCCATGCTGCCGTAGACACCAGGTGCGAGAAACCGCTCGTAACTGGTATCGAGCTTGCCCGCGCCGAACAGGCAGTCGCCGATGTCGCTGATCACGATCGTATTGTCGAGGATATGACGGTTGAGGATTGAGAAAAACATGTCGGAGTTAATGGGGGTATCGGGCGGAGGCGTCTCGAAAGGCATCTCCGGCGGCGGTTCGCTGAAAGCATGGCTGCCGAGATCGCACGAAGCCAGGTCCGCCACGAAATCGTCGATCAGCACTTTTTCGTAGAGCGCGCTGTCGATCCGCAGCTCGCCTTTCTGGGCGTTGAGCAGGCGGGCATCGGTGTTGATCTCCACCGTGCCGATCCCGAAGTTGAAATCGCTGAAATTGACTCCGAGCATGATCACGCAGTCGCTGGTTTCCACATACTCCCGCACAGCGTCGTCGTCGTACCGGTAGGATGCGCTCTGGGCGCCGACATAGAGGCCGAGGTGCATCGGATGGTTCTCGTCGATTGCCGATTTGCCGAAAAGAGTGGTGCAGATAGGGATATTGAAGTTAGTGGCCATTGCCATCACCCTGTCCTGCAGTTCATAGCGCTGGATGTCGGTACCGACCCAGAACACCGGCCTGGCGCTGCCGCGGATCGCCGCGACAGCCTGTTTCAGCCCCGCCTTGAGGGCTAGTTTATCGGAAGTCGGCGGGATATAGACGTAGTGGTCAGTGTTGTCGTTCGCCGGCAATTCGGCTCCCCACATGTTGCGCGGAACTTCCAGGTAACCGGGCTGTTTCTGGGTGATAATGTACTCGATCAGGCTGTCGATATCGGCTCTGGCCGAAGATGACGAATCGATCCGGCGGTTCATGCCGGTGACATGGGAGAACGCCTTGCGCTGGTCGTCACGGCTCTTCACCACGTGATGGATGCGGTAGTGAAGCAGCGACCGTCCCTTGAGATACTCATCCTGCGCCGGCGCACCGCTGATCACCAGCACGGGAGAATCCTCGACGCAGGCCTGGGCGGTCGAGTTCATTACCTTGAATCCACCGGCACCGTAGGTGACCAGCACTACGCCCAGGCCGCGAAGGCGGGCGTAGGCGTCGGCAGCGAACCCTGCCTGCGGTTCGTCGTTCATCCTGATCGGCTGGATTTCCCCTGAATCCTCAAGATACTGGAAACATTCCAGCACGAAATCAGCGGGTACACCGAAGATGTGTTTCACTCCGCGTCCGGCCAGGGCTTGAGCCAGGTATTCCTTTACTGTGGGCATTCTGGTTTGTCCTGTAAGCGATTAAAGATGTTACGGAGCAACAATAAATAAAACATTACGATGTGCAGGAGATAAGCTCTAACTTGTTACATTTATAAACTAACAAAACATTCCGGAAAGGGACAGGCTAACTAGCGCAGGTGGTGTTTATGTCCTGCATGAGAATTTGAAAAAAGAAATTGCGCCGGCCGGTCATGGGGCGTTGTTAACCACCACATTGGCGGCTTTCGTATCGCGTCGAAGGAAGGCCACACTTTCCCCGCCCCTGGATTTTTCTCCCGCTGCCATAACCGGCGCGTAACCGCTGGCCCGGTTTACAATAAGCTGAACGCTTTCCCCCGCCGGGGAGTAGCCGATAATCGCTCCGTGCTCGACTTCATCCCCCTTACCCGGACCGAACCTTGCGTGGCCGGGGAGTTCTCCGTCACGTGAGGCCAGGCTGACCCGGTTGCCGCCGCCGTCCTCGAAAACCAGCCCACCGCCGGGTAGAACGCTTTCCACGGTTCCTGTTACCGGCGATCTGATAACGCGTGAGTCGCTCCAGCAGGGAGAGAAAGACAGGGTGGAAACCTCGCCGCCGGTTGTTGAGAAGCCGGAGACTTCCGGTATCAGCGCAACTTCACCGTCAACTGGCGCAACCAGCAGCTGGGCGGCTTCAGGAATCGATCTGTTCGGGCATCGAAACGGCAGGGATACCAGCGCCGCTATCGCCAGCAGAACGATCGCCGTCGCCGGATGTCCGTCAAGCTGGCGTTCGAGCGCGCCGGCTGCGATAACTGTCGAGACCCATTTTGCCTTGCCGCCGTAGCTGGCAAGTATCCCGAACGCTGTCCCCTTCGTTTTATTCCAGAGCATGTTGCCTCCAAATTATCCCGCTGATTGTCCGGTGTTTGCAAAGCTGTTGGCGAATCCAGGCCTGGTTAAACGGCAGCTTATGAATTATAACATTAACAGCGCCTGTAAAACTACGTCCGGCACTGCAAAATTACAACTGAGTCAACCCTGAACGTGAGAGAACTGATTAAAAGCGACAAACTTATGGACGTTGACAGGATACGGAAAAAATGTTTTAATATGACAGTGCTTTTTGTTTGGTGTCCGTGACTTGAGAAAATATTAAGAGGTAATGTAATGGGTACGTATTTATTCGGACAGTATCTGCTGGAAGAGGGCCGGATCGATCCGGATCAGCTCTGCGCGGCGCTAGAGTTCCAGCAGGATAATAACAAGGTTCTGGGAGAGCTGGCCCGCGAGCAAGGCGTTTTAACCGCTGAGCAGGTGAAAGAGATCCTTGAGCGGCAGCTCTGTGAGGATAAAGATTTCGGTGAAGCCGCGGTGGAAATGGGTTTGATCGAGCAAAAAGAAGTGGATAAACTGCTTGAATTCCAGAAGGATCAGCGGGTCTACCTGGGCGAGGCCCTGGTGGCTACCGGAGCTGTGACCAGGGAGGAAATAGACCGGGAGTTCGAGCGTTTCGATTCCGGGAGAGATTCCGAAGAGCCTGTCGCGGCGGCGGAGGGAGATGATACCCCGCTGGCGCTCTGGAGCATTTTCAGCCGGGTGCTGCCGAGATTTACCGGAGGAGCAGTCCTTTCCGGAGGGTTTTATCCGACGATCAAGTCCCCGGACGGCGGCAGCATCTATTCACAGAAGGTGGGGGGAGAAATGAAGCTGGAGCTGGTCATCCGCGTTTCGGATGACCTGGAGCCGTTGATCAAGGGTCCGCTTGACGGGAAAGGTATCACCGATTTTCTGACCAGTGTGCTGGAGGTTTTCTGCACGACGATGGAAGCTGTTGGAAAAGCGGTTGCGCCAGTGGGGAAGGCGGTTCGGCTCAGTGAACAGGAGCTTAAAGAGAGAAAGAAACAGGCTGAAATGACATCCTGCGTCGAGTTTTTCCTGATTCAACCCCCGGCCCCCGACGGTGAGTTTCACCAGATCTGTTGCATGCTGCTGGAAGAGGTCGCCTGAGCTTGCCGGCTCCGGCCGCGCATGGATCGACAAGCATTAAAATCCTTCCGGCCGGCGGTAAATCAGCAGCAGGGGCTGACGCTGGTTATCGTTGACGAGGCTGGACTGAAAATTACCGTCCAGTACGATAAAAATCCGCCCGCCGCCCACCGCCAGACCCTCGCTGTTGCGGTAATGTTCCATCCGCTGACGGTACCGGTAGCGCGAATCGTCTCCCTCCCGTCTGAAAGTCGCCGCCGAAACCACCTCGCCGCTCTCAGGATCGATTTTGTAGACCATGCTGCCGGTGCGTCCCAGAGCGTACAGGGCGCCGTCACTGCTCTCCAGCCCCGTGATGTCGCTGCTTCCCGCGATCTCGATTACTTTTTCCGCGGCCATACCGCCGTCTTTCCCAAGGCCGTAGCGGACAATCAGGTTGGGGTACATCTCATGGGCCAGGAACAGCCACCGGCCTGTCAGCGCAATTCCCTCGAAACCGTTGTTGATCCCGCCGCGGCTGAGTCGCTCGTGCCACGCCGCCAGTTCCCGGTAGCCGGCGATCTTTTTCAGGGCACGGCTGGCCGGGTCATATTCCAGCAGCAGCCTGTCACGCTCATCGACGACCCAGAGCTTGCCTCCGCCGGCGGCAGCTACGCCCTCAAAATCGAACTTGTGCGCCTTGCCGCCTGATTCGGCAATTTGGGCAAATGCCATGTCACCCTCGACTTCAAGCGCTTCCAGGCAGGGATATTCAATAGCTCGGTCAACCACCGAGTCCACTCTTATTCTGAGCAGCACCGGGTTCTGCGGCTGCCAGTCAATCGCTGCGGGGCCGTTGTCATCGGTAAAATACAGGTAGCCGTCACCGCCCAGGGTCAGCCCCGACAGGTTCAGGGCTCCCCGGCTTTCGAGCCACACCGCGCGCTCGAGTTCCAACTGGAGAGTATCTGCCGGACCTGCGCAGGCGGACACCGGGAAAACCACGGCAAGCAATACGAGCAGGGAGATCGGGACCAATGCAGTCCTCCATCGGTGACAGGTTTCCGTGTATCGGGCTAATAGTGCCTTCGCACAGGCGGGGCTGTCAAGCGAGAAGACGCTGGGGCGCGGGACGACAGGCCGTTCAGGGTAAAAGGATTGACATCGCACGGCCGTGGTTTCTATATTAAACCTCGATTTAAAAGCCTTAAATACAAATATTTAAGTCCCACCGCCCGATTGCGGGCCGGCCGGGACAATCGTAATATCGCGAAAAACGGAATCCCGCTTCGGGAGAATTATCCATGAAAGGCGTGATCCTGGCTGGAGGTCTCGGTACCCGGCTGCACCCGCTGACCAAAGTGATCAACAAGCATCTGCTGCCGATTTACGATAAGCCGATGATTTACTACCCGATCGAGACCCTGATCAACGCCGGGATCGAGGATATCCTGATCGTGACCGGCGGCAATCACGCCGGCGAGTTTCTCCGCCTGATCGGCAACGGCCGCGAGTTCGGCCTGAAGCACGTCAACTACACCTACCAGGAGGGCGAGGGCGGGATTGCCGAGGCCCTGGGCCTGGCGCGCTATTTTTGTGGCGACGACAAGGTGGTGGTTGTGCTGGGAGACAATATCATCGAGAAAAATATTGTCCAGGCGGTAAGGGATTACGAGCGGCAGGACAGGGGCGGCAAGGTGCTGCTCAAGAAAGTGCCCGACCCCGAGCGCTTCGGCGTGGCCAGGGTCGAGGGGGAGCGGGTCGAGCGCATTATCGAGAAACCGAAAGAGCCGGTGAGCGACCTGGCTGTGGTAGGGATCTATTTTTACGATTCACAGGTGTTCGAGTTTATCGATCACCTGGAACCCTCCGACCGCGGCGAACTCGAAATCACCGACGTTAACAACATGTACCTGGAGAGCGGGCAGCTGACTCACTCGATGCTGGAGGGGTGGTGGACCGACGCCGGCACGTTCGATTCCCTGCTGCGAGCCAACAGGCTGGTCGCCGAATCGGGAGCGAATAAATTGTAGAGACCGGCGGAATTCCGGTAACGCTCCGCCCGCTCAAGCCCGGGTGGCAATCACCCTCCACCGGCAGTGGAGGCGTTCTTTTTTGGGGCTGCGTGTCAGGAAGGAATCTGGGCGATGAAGTTACTCGTAACCGGCGGCGCAGGGTTTATTGGCTCCAATTTCGTACTCCACGCGCTGGCAAGCCGTGACGACGTCCAGGTGGTAAACCTGGACAAGCTGACCTACGCGGGCAACCTGGAGAACCTCTCCGCCCTTGAAGGCGACAAACGTCACCGGTTCGTGAAAATGGATATCTGCGACCGCCGGGCGGTCTCGGCGCTCTTCGAGGCCGAGCAGCCGGAGGCGGTCGTCAATTTCGCCGCTGAAAGCCACGTCGACCGCAGTATCGAGGGTCCGGAGGTATTCGCCCAGACCAACGTGATCGGTACGCTCAGCCTGCTCGAAGCGGCCCGTCAGGCGGGAACGGGGCTGTTCCTGCAGGTCAGCACGGACGAGGTCTACGGTACCCTCGGCGAGAGCGGATCTTTCACCGAAGACAGCCCGATCCGGCCCAACAGCCCCTACGCGGCCAGCAAGGCCGGCGCGGACCACATGGTGCGAGCCTACAACAGCACCCACGGGATGGATACGCGGATTACCCGCTGCAGCAACAACTACGGGCCCTACCAGTTCCCGGAAAAGCTGATCCCGCTGATGATCACCAACGTGATGGAGGGCCGCCGCCTGCCTGTCTACGGCGATGGGCTCCACGTGCGCGACTGGATCTATGTGACCGATCACTGCCGGGCGCTGATGGCCGCGCTGGAACGGGGAAAAGCCGGCGAGGTCTACAATATCGGCGGAGTGCACGAGCTGCCTAACCTGGAGGTGGTCCGCGCGATTGTCCGCGCGGCGGGAGCCGATGAATCGCTGATCGAGTTTGTCACCGACCGCCCCGGCCACGACCGCCGCTACGCTATCGACAGCTCGAAAGCCAGGCGGGAACTGGGATGGCGGCCGGAGGTGGATTTAGACGAGGGGATCGAGCGTACGATAGCCTGGTACGAGGAGAATCGGCAGTGGTGGGAAAGAATCAAAAGCGGGGCGTACCGGGAATACTACGAAAAAATGTACGGGAAGGACCTGTGAATGTGCTGGTCACCGGAGCGGCCGGGATGCTGGGCCGGGACCTGACCGCGCTCCTGCGTGTGAACCACCGCGTGGTTGCTGCGGACCTGGAGGATTTCGATATCACCGGTCGCCGGGCCACCGTGGATGCAGTCAAGGCTTCGCAGGCCCCGGCGGTGGTCCACTGCGCCGCTTATACGGATGTGGACGGTGCGGAAACCGACAGCGAACGGGCGCTTGCGGTTAACGCCGCGGGTGCCGCCAACGTGGCCGCCGGCTGCCGTGAGACCGGCGCCAGGCTGTATCTGATCAGCACTGATTTCGTCTTCGACGGGGGCAAGGGAGCTCCGTACGTGGAATCCGACCAGCCGAACCCGTCGAGCGCCTACGGGCGCAGCAAGCTCGAGGGCGAGAGGCTGGCCCGCGAGGAACTGAGTGAGAAGCTGACCGTTGTCCGCACGGCCTGGCTCTACGGGGCTTACGGTGAGCATTTCCTGACCAGGCTCGTCCGGCTGGTTCGCGGCCGGGATAGGCTGTGCGTGGTCGACGACCAGGTGGGCAGCCCGACCTGGACAGGTGAACTGGCGGCCTGCCTGGTGCGCATGCTCGATGCTGGAGCGGATGGTCCGCTCTACCACGCGGCCGGCGGCGGGAGTTGTACCCGTTTCGAGTGGGCGAAGGCGTGGTTTTCGCTGGCGGGACTGGAGCATGTGAGGCTGGAACCTGTCGGCAGCGACAAGTTTCCCGCGCCGGCGCGACGGCCGGTTAGCAGCGCCCTGGCGAGTGAACGGCTGGAGCGGGACGGGATAACGCCGCCCGCGCGCTGGCGGGACGGGCTGGAAGCCTATGCGCGGGCAGGTGGGCTGGAGAAAGTGAAAAAGATACTGGACGGGTGATGAGCGGTTCCGATAGAGCAAACACGAGCGGAGACAGCGGGAAAGTCTGGCGCTGGCTGCCGGTGATCCTGTGGATGGCGTTGATATTCACCTTGAGCGGTATCCCGCTCAACGGCCATGTCATTCGCCTGTTCCGTCACCAGGACAAGCTGATCCACGTATTCGAGTATGGGATCCTGGGTCTTCTGCTGGCCAGGACTGTATTCGCAGCGGGCATGCCGGTGATGCGCTACTGGTACTGCATCGGAGCCTCCGTACTGGTGGGTGCTGTCGACGAGTTCCACCAGAGTTTCGTCCCGGGCCGGATGATGGACTGGCACGATCTGCTGGCCGATGCAGGCGGGGCGCTCCTCTTTGTCTGGCTCTGGCTGGCAATGAACGGCGGCGGTTTGTTCAAGACAGCGGCCGCAAGGGCCGAAAACGAAAGTTGAACGAATACTGAAAAGGCTGTGATTGTAAAATGAAATACAGGGTGCCGAGAGGAACGCAGGATATTCTCCCCCCGGAATCGTCGGTATGGCGCGGGGTCGAGGAAGTCGCCCGGGTATTGCTGGAGCGTTTCGGTTACAGCGAGATCCGCACGCCCGTGTTCGAAATGAAAGACCTGTTCCTGCGCACGGTGGGCGAGGAGACGGATATCGTCCAGAAGGAAATGTACACTTTCGCCGACCGCAAGGGCCGCGAGCTCGCGCTGCGCCCCGAGGGCACCGCCCCGGTGATCCGCAGCTATGTCGAGAACTCGCTGTGGAAGGATAACCGGTTCCTCAAGCTGTATTACATGGGGCCGATGTTTCGCTACGACCGTCCGCAAAAGGGGCGCTACCGCCAGTTCCACCAGATCGGCGCCGAGGCGGTGGGCAGTCTCAGCCCGGCGGTGGACGCCGAGGTGATCGCGATGGTCGAGATGATCCTGCGCGCGGCGGGAATCCGCCGGCTGACGGTCAGGATCAACAGCCTGGGTGAGGCGGAAAGCCGCGCGAATTACACCTCGGCCCTGAAGGACTATTTCGGTGCGGTGCGGGACCGGCTCTGCAGCGACTGCAACACTCGCCTGGAGCGTAACCCGATGCGCTTGCTCGACTGCAAGGTGCCATCCTGCCGTGAGCTGGCCGCCGATATTCCGCCGATCGAGGACTACTTGAGCCCGGAGAGCAGCGAGCATTACGCGCAGGTACAGGAGAAACTGGCTCAGCTCGGCGTCAATTACGAGAAGGACAAGCACATGGTGCGCGGACTGGATTACTATACCCGCACCACCTTTGAATTCTACCACGGCGAGCTGGGCGGCTCGGTGGCTCTCGGCGGCGGCGGGCGCTACGACAGTCTGGTGGAAGAGATCGGCGGGCCGGATACCCCGGCGATCGGATTTTCGCTGGGCACGGAGCGTGTGCTGCTGGCCGCCGAACGCGACAGGCAGTCCGCCCGGGATGTTCCTCGCGACCGCTCGATGATCTACCTGGCCTGGATCGGTGAAAAGGCCGGTGAGGCCGCGTTCCGGCTGGCGGCTGCGCTGCGGCTGGCGGTGAGGGTGGAGCTGGAGCTGGAGTCCCGCAGCCTGAAAGCCCAGTTCCGTCAGGCGGACAAGCTTGGCGCCGGGTATGTGATGATTATCGGCGAGCGGGAACTGGCTGAGGGTAAAGTTCAACTCAAGGATCTGACCAGCGGCGGCCAGCGCGAACTAACCCTGGCCGGACTGGCGGAGTTTATCGAACAGGAAATCAAGAGTCACCGGATGGATGAATCCCCGCACGGCAGGATCGACAGGATCCTGGGCGGGCAATTGGACGAGGCGCTGGCCTCGCTGCAATTCTGAGGAGGTAGTCGGATTTAAATGGAAAGCCAGAAGCTGCAAACACATTACCGTACCGATACGTGCGGCGCTCTTCGCAAGACGGATGACGGCAAGGATGTGACCCTGGTCGGCTGGGTGTTTCGCTGGCGCGACCACGGCGGAATCGTCTTTATCGACCTGCGCGACCGCTTCGGCGTGACCCAGATCGTATTCGACCGCAAAAGCTCGGAGCAGGATATCGATGCGTTGGCCCACAGGCTGCGCAGCGAGTTCGTGATTCAGGTCAAGGGGCTGGTCCGTCCGCGGCCCGAGGGCGCGGTCAACGAGTCCCTGCTCACCGGCGAGATCGAGATCAGCGCGACTCACCTGGAAATTCTCAGCAAGAGCGACAACCCGCCGTTCCGCCTGGACGACAAGACCGAGGTGGGCGAGGATATCCGCCTTCAGTACCGCTACCTCGACCTTCGCCGCGAGGAGCTCCAGCGCTATATCCGCATCCGCAACGATGCGGTGATCGCCGCCCGCAAGTACATGGACACCATGGGATTTCTGGATATCGAAACCCCGATCCTGTGCAAGCCCACTCCCGAGGGCGCGCGCGATTTCCTCGTTCCGGCCAGAATGCATCCGGGCAAGTTCTACGCCCTGCCGCAGAGCCCGCAGATCTACAAGCAGATCCTGATGGTCAGCGGATTCGACCGCTACTACCAGATCGCGCGCTGTTTCCGCGACGAGGCCCTGCGCGCGGACCGTCAACTCGAGTTCACCCAGATCGATGTCGAGATGTCGTTTATCAACGAGGACGACATTATCGCGGTGATCGAGGGCCTGATGGAGGCGATCTACCGCGAGACCCTGGGGATCGAGCTGAAGCTGCCGTTTGCGCGGATGAGCTACGACGAGTGCATGGAGCGCTACGGGATCGATCGCCCCGACCTGCGCTACGAACTGGAGATCAGGGACCTTTCCGAAGCGTTCGGCGGCTGTGAGTTCCGCGTCTTTAACCAGATACTCGACACGGGTGGACGGATTCGCGGGATCGTGGTCCCCGCTGCGGCCGGCTACAGCCGCAAGGAACTCGACGATATCAACGCGGTGGCGATGGACATGGGTTCCAAGGGCTGCGTGTGGCAGCGCGTAGGCGAGGCAGGCGAGCATGACAGCTCGATCAAGAATATCGTCAGCCAGCCCTATTTCGACAAGGCGGCCAAGCTGGCCGGGGCCTCGAAAGGAGATTTGCTGGTGTTTGTCGGCGGCCCGGATTCGCTGACCAGCAAGGTCCTGGCCCGCCTTCGCCAGTACCTGGCGGCCAGGGAAGAGCTGATCGACAAGGCTGAGCTCTCGTTCCTCTGGGTCACCGATTTCCCGTTGTTCGAGCAGGACGAGGCCACCGGCGCGCTCAGCCCGGCGCACCACCCGTTCACCAGCCCCCGCGCGGAGGACCTGGACAAGCTGGAATCCGAGCCGGAAAAAGTGCGCAGCCGCGCCTACGATATCGTGCTCAACGGCTCCGAGATCGGCGGCGGCAGTATCAGGATCCACAGCCAGGATCTCCAGCGGCGGATTTTCCGCGCCCTGGGTATCAGCGACGAGGACGCCGAATACAAGTTCGGCTTCCTGCTCAAGGCTTTCCAGTACGGTCCTCCGCCCCACGGCGGGATCGCGATGGGTATGGACCGGATCGCGATGCTGCTTTCGGGTACCGAGTCGATCCGGGACGTGATCGCGTTTCCGAAATCATCCAAGGCCACGGGTCTGATGGAGGATGCGCCGGCGATGGTGGACGAGAAGGAACTGCTGGAGTTGCATATCAGGAAAATAGTGAAAAAGAAGGACGCGACCTGAAACGGGTCAACCGCTTGAATTATGGCGGAAAAAGTCGCAGATTAATCTGACGCGGCGGGAAACATGAGCCGATGCAGGTGCGGAAACACCAGCCGGAGCCGGGATTAACCTGAAAACAGGATCAACCAGATTGGTGAAGACCGCCGGCAGCAGCCGGTCGACACGCAGGATTCCGATGGAGGGAGTGGACGCTCTCGGCCTGTTCGGTCCCAATGACCGTAATCTCAGGCTGCTGGAGACCATGTTCGGCTGCGAGGCCTATATCCGCGACGAGAAGATGGTGCTGACCGGCCAGGAGCCGGAACTCGAGGACATGGAGCGCACACTCCGCCGCTTGATCGCGATGGTGCAGACGGGCCGGGAGCTGCAGACCGAGGAAATCGGGGTGGTGGCCCGCCAGGTGCGCGATGGCGAGATCAGCGATGAGGAAGTGTTCGAGGCGGCCAATATCTACATGACCGGCCGCAAAAAAGTAATCAAGGCCCGCGGCTCCACCCAGGACAAGTACCTGCGGATGATCCGCCAGAACGATATCGTGGTCGGGATCGGACCGGCCGGCACGGGTAAAACCTATCTGGCGGTGGCCGCGGCGGTCGACGCGCTTAACAAAAAGCAGGTCAAGAGGATTATCCTGGCCCGTCCGGCGGTGGAAGCCGGCGAAAAGCTGGGATTTTTGCCCGGCGATATGCAGGAGAAAGTCAACCCGTACCTTCGCCCGCTCTACGACGCCCTGGAGGACATGCTGCTCGATGAAAAGGTCCAGCGCCTGATCGAGAACGGTACGATCGAGATCGCTCCGATCGCTTTCATGCGCGGCCGGACACTGCACGATGCGTTTGTGATCCTGGACGAGGCCCAGAACACGACCAGGCTGCAGATGAAGATGTTCCTGACCCGCCTGGGCCTTAACAGCAAGGCGGTGATCACCGGAGACAAAACCCAGGTGGACCTCCCTGATGAAAAACAGAGCGGCCTGCTGCAGATCGAGGATATTCTCAAAGGCATCGACGGGATCGAATTTATTTATTTCGACAAGAACGACGTGATGCGTCACCGTCTGGTCAAGGATATCGTGGAGGCCTATCAGCAAACTGGTGACGGAGAGGAGATTTCCTGAGATTAAGTAAGGCAGGAGACCCGGACCCGCCGGCTTGAGGCCGGACATGGTGCGGGTTTTTCCATTAGCGGCAGGGCGATATAACGAGCGTTTCTCTTCCCACTCGACGGTGGATTTAAGATGGCCGGTTTGCAGTACAAATTCAGGCTGAAACGCAAGCGGTTTGTCAAATGGTTCCGGACCAGGACCATGATCGGCCATTGGCCGGCCAACCCCTATTTCAAGCACGGCTCGAGGATCGCACTGGCAATGCTGCTGGCCTGGCTGGCCTTGATGCTGACCCCCGGCCGCCGCTTCTACGACCCGTTTTTCGATATCCAGGCCGGCAGTGTTGCCGACCAGGATGTGATCGCTCCGTTCGATTTCCCGGTCTACAAGAATTCCGCCGAGCTTGAACTAGAACGTCAGCTGGCCGCCGATCAGGTGAAACCCGTTCTGGAGTTTCTGCCAGGCGTGCGGGAGACGGTGGTTGACGAGCTGCTTAATTTTTTCAGCAGGCTGGAAAATGCGTGGCGCGATACGTCTCTGGCCCCCGAACTGATCCGCTGGGACAGATTCAACGAACTGCGCACGGCCGGCTCCAGCGGATACGCGATAAAACCGATAGTATTGAACTACCTCTATTCGCTGGATTCCAGCCTGTCGGTTTCCGACGAGGAAATTGTCTACCTGTTCGATCCGGTGCGCTCCAATGTCCTCAAGACCAGGCTGAAAGATTTTTTGGTCGGCCGTCTGCGCGAGGGTGTAATCGGCGACGGGGCCTACGATCGGATCGAGAACAAACAGGTTAGCCTTCGCCGCAGCGGCCGGGAAGAGGAAATTTCTTTCGGCGAGCTGACCTCGATCGCCCAGGTTTACGAACAGGCCGCCGCCGTAATTGTCGATCCTGAGTATCCGGAATTAAGCAAGAGCTTGTTCCTGCAGATTCTGTCGCGGTTTCTCCAGACAAACGTGGTATTCAATTTAACCGAGACAGACCGGCTCCGTCAGGTGGCCGCTGGCACTGTCAGCCCGACACGCGAGGAGATGGTGCTCGAGGGCGAGCGGATTATCGGTCAGGGTGAAAGGGTCGATCCGGCGCAGATCGAAAGATTGGACAACCTGCGCGGCGAACTTGAGCGGCGGGGCCTGATGCAGGGGGATTTCGCCCAGCGGATGCGCGAACTGGGAATCTGGATGATCTACCTGATGCTGCTGATCGCCGCCGGTATCTACCTCAAGCTGCACTGCCCGCATGTGTACGACAGGTTTTCCAACCTGATGCTGATCGCCCTCTGTTTTCTGATTGTACTGGGACTGAGCTGGCTGGTGCTGGTCAACGAGGAGCTGCCAGCCTACCTGCTGCCGGTGGCTATCGGGTCGATGCTGATCAGCTACCTGATCGATGACGAAGTGGCGATGGTGGGTTCGCTGTGCCTGACTCTGATGCTGGGGGTGCAGAGCAACTTCTCGATCTCCGTGGTCCTGCTCTCGCTGGCGGCGGGAGTGGTGGCTTCGGTCTCGGTTCGCAACGTGGAAAGCCGCGGCGCCCAGTACGTACCGATAATCTATATCGCCCTGGCATACCTGGTCGTGCTGCTGGCGCTGGACTACGGTTACCGCGGCAGCGGATTCCTCTCGGTGATGACCGCTGCCGGCTGGTGCGCGGTTAATGCCACGATCAGCACGTTCATCACGATTGCCCTGCTGCCGCTCTTCGAGCACGGCTTCAAGATCACCAGTAATTTCACCCTGCTGGAACTCGGCGACCTCAACCGTCCCCTGCTCAAACGGCTGGCTCTGGAGGCTCCGGGCACGTACCATCACTCGATCATTATCGGCAGCCTGGCCGAGGCAGCCGCGGCGGGGATTGGCGCCAATCCGGTCTACGCCCGTGTGGCCAGCTACTATCACGATATCGGCAAAGTTAAACAGCCCAACTACTTTATCGAGAATCAGGCCGGGAGAGCCAACCCGCACAACAAACTCTCGCCCAAGATGAGCAGCCTGATTATCTCGAACCATGTCAAGGAGGGCGTGGAGCTGGCCCGTAAAGCCAAGCTGCCGGAGTGCATTATCGACGTGATCCGTCAGCACCACGGCGACCAGTCGATCTCGTTTTTCTTCTACAAGGAAAAGGAAAAAAACCCGGACACCACGCTGGTGGAGTCCGATTTCCGTTACCCGGGCCCCAGGCCGATGAGCCGCGAGACGGCGATTATCATGCTGGCCGACGCCGCCGATAGCGCGAGCCGTACGCTCAGCGACCCGACGGTGAGCAGGATCCGCAGCCTGATCAAGGGCCTGATCGAAGCCAAGCTGCGCGACGGGCAGCTGGATAACACGGAACTCACTCTGCGGGACCTGACCAGGATCGGCGAGGAGTTCCTGACAATCCTGATCGGTGTGCACCACAGCCGGATCGATTACCCGCCAAAGCCGGACAAGGAAAAGAATGACCAGCAGCGCAGGCAGCCGGATAAAGGTGAGGTTGACAAGGACCTCGCGCAGGAAGATCGAGGTGTTGTTTACTCCTCTGAGACGGATGACGAAAGAGATTCTGACTAACGCCGGCATCGAGGCCGCGGAGGTATCGGTCTCGTTTGTCGGCCGCGGGCTGGTCCGCCGGCTTAACACGGAATATCTCGGGCACGATTGGGTTACGGACGTGATCGCGTTCGATCTGTCCTCGCCCGGAGACCAGTTGCTGGTCGGCGATATTTATATCTGCGTGCTGCAGGCTCGTGACCAGTCTGCCCGCTTCGGAGTGTCGCCGGAGGAGGAACTGTTCCGGCTGACGGCCCACGGGACCCTTCACCTGCTGGGACACGACCACGGGGACCAGGCCGGGCGCGAGGCGATGATCGAGCTGCAGGAACTGGCGGTGCGGAAATTCTACAGGCGGTCGATGGCCGGAGTGATTGGGTGAGTTCTGTCGCCGCCGTGAATACGATATATCCCGGATATTGCAAGCACACCATGCACTCAGCCGCGAACCAATGGAACTTTACCTGCTGATATCCTTTCCGGTCCTTCTGCTGCTGTCTGCGGTTTTCAGCAGCAGCGAGACCGCGTTTTTTTCCCTGACCAGTTTCGAGCTGCTCCAGCTCGAGGAAGAGCACCCCGTGCGCGGAAAGAGGGTGCGCAAGCTGATGGCCCAGCCGGATATCCTGCTCAACGGGATCCTGCTGGGTAACCTGCTGGTCAATATCTGCGCCACGGCCGTGGCCACTATCCTGCTGCACAATTATGGTCAGCAGATGGGCTGGAGCGAGCGGGCGGTTTACCTGCTGGACGTGCTGGGGATGACTTTCACCCTGCTGATATTCTGCGAGATCAGTCCCAAGGTGTTCGCAATCGGCAACGCTCCGCGCCTGGCCCTCAGGGCCAGCGGGTTTGTCCGCTGGTGGCTGCTGACGGCCAAGCCGTTCATTGTCGTGCTGGTCGGGTTCAGCAACTGGTTTAAGGGCCTGTTCAGCCACAATGCCGAAGACCGTCAGATCCTGGAAGACGAACTGAAACTGATGGTCGACATGTCCGCCGCCCAGGGAGACCTGGAGCAGGAAGAAAAGCGGATTATCCACAATATTTTCGAACTCTCCGAAACCATGGTCCGCGAAATCATGGTGCCGCGGACCGATATTCATGGCTTCTCGATCGACACGCCGATCAAGGAAATGATCGATACGGTGCTGGAAAAGGGCTATTCGCGTTATCCGGTTTACGACGGTGACCTGGACAATATCCTGGGTATCCTCTACGCGAAAGACCTGCTGGACTACGTCTACGGAATCAAGCAGATCGACTCAGTGCGCGATCTCATGCGCCAGGAGTACTATGTGCCCGAAACCAAGCTCTGTGGCGATACCCTCCGCGAATTTCAGGAGCAGCATGTTTACATGGGGATCGTGATCGATGAGTACGGCGGGACAGAGGGTCTGGTGACTGTCGAAGATATCATGGAAGAGATTATCGGCGAGATCCAGGACGAGCACGACGAGGAAGAGGAGCCGCTGATCGTACCCGGCGGGGAAGGGACCTGGCTGGTCGAGGGCAGGATGGATATCGATGATCTGGACGAGAAGCTGGGCCTTGCCCTGGACGAGAAAGAGGAAGGGTACGACACTCTGGGAGGCTTCCTGCTGACCAGGTTCGGCCGTCTGCCAAACCCCGGCGAGTCGGTGGAATACGCCGGTTTCAGTTTTCTGGTTACCAAGCTGACAAGGCGCAGGATCTGGAAAGTCCGTATCTCACGTCTTACAGGTTCCGGGATGCCGGAACAGGATGAAAGTAACGGCGATAGTGTGTCGCGGGACGAAAACGAGCGGGAGTGACAAGTTTTGGTTGACCTGAATCTCATATGGCTGATTCTGCTGACCCTGCTGGGCAGCGCGTTTTTCAGCGGAAGCGAAACAGCGCTGATCTCGGTCAACAAGGTCAAAATGCAGAGCTGGCTGGAAGAGGACAACCGCCTGGGCCGTCTGGCGGCCAAGTTTATCAGCAGTCCCAGCGATATCCTGAGCAGTCTGCTGGTGGGCAATAACCTGATGAACGTAATCGCCACCGTACTGATCGCCGACCTGATATTCCAGATGTTCCCCCAGCGAAGGGAGCTTTCGATCCTGATCAGCGCGCTGATAATCCCGGCGGTCACGACGCCGCCGATACTGTTTTTCGGCGAGATTATCCCCAAAAGCATGGCCAGGGAGCATGCCGGCCGCACAATCCGGCTGGTTACCACTCCGCTGCTGCTGGCTCATTACATCCTCACTCCGATTGCCTGGATAACGCGCCGGATCAGTTCCCGGTTGCTGAAGCTGGCCGGGGTCAGCGACCAGCACCGCGAGGAGATATTCACCAGGAAAAATATCCAGCGGGTGCTGATAGAAAGTGGAAGAAACGGCGTGCTGGACGAGGAGGAGCGCAACTTTATCTCGGGTGTGTTCAATTTCAGCGAGATCACCGTGCGCGAGGTGATGACACCCCGCACCGAGATCGTGGCCGTGCCCAAGGATACACCGGCCGAGGAAATCGCCGCCACGATGAGCCGGAGCAAGTACTCGCGGATCCCGATCTACGAGGAGTCCCTTGACCATATCACCGGGATCGTGCACGTTGTAGACCTGCTGGGCGGCGCGGAGCACGGCCAGCCCATTCTGCATCCGGTCATTTTAAGTCCGGAAACACGCAAGGCCGACAGCCTGTTCTACGAGATGCGGCACCGGAAGTGCCATCTGGCCGTGGTGCTCGACGAGTACGGCGGGACGGCGGGGATTGTCACGCTGGAAGATCTGCTGGAGGAATTGGTCGGGGATATCCACGACGTGCACGACAACACCGGAACACTGGTGAAAATCGGCCGGGACAACAGTATATTTGTCGACGGCCGGACCCGGTTCGATGAGTTGAAGGATAAGATATCCCTGCCGGATTTCTCCCACGGCGTGGAAACTATCGGCGGGCTGCTGATTGCCGAGCTGGGCCGTATCCCCGAACCCGGCGAACGGTTCCAGATCGGCAACCTGAGGATTACCGTGCTGGAGGCGACTCCCAAGCGGGTCGAGCGGCTGCGGATCAGTCAGCTGGACAGCCCTCAATCCGGCGACCAGGACGGGGACGACGACGGAATTATGACTATCGATTCGGACGACCATCCGGATTGAGATGAATATCCAACAAGCTGGAAAACGGGAATGGAAGAACTGAAACTGGAAATAATCAGGAAGCTGCTGGAAGAGGGCAAGGAGGGCCGGGAGGAACTCCTGCGCATTGTCGGGGAAACCCATCCGGCCGACCTCGCCGATATTGTCGAGCAGTTGTCCGATGAAGAGCGAGCTGGATTTTTCGCGCTGATGCCCGCCGAAATCGCCTCCCAGACAATCGCCGAGGTGCGGGACGAGAGCCAGGAGGAGATGATCCGCAGCCTGGACGACCAGACCCTGCACGAAGTGTTCGAGGAGTTGCCCGATGACGACGCCACCGATATCGTCCAGGAACTGAGCGAGGAAGAGGCCGAGCGGGTACTGCGGGTAATCGATACCGAGGACCGGCGCGAAATCCAGACTCTGATGCGCTACCCCGAGGAAACCGCCGGTGGCGTGATGACATTGGAGTTTGTCGCGGTGACGCTCGATCTGACCGCCGCCGAGGCGATTCGGGAGGTGCGGCGCCAGGGCCAGGATATCGACTTTTTCGGCGTCTACGTGGTGGACGGCAAGAACCGCCTCCACGGCATGGTGTCCATGCGCGATCTGATTCTGGCCGATCCGGAAATGGAAATCTCCGAGGTGATGGATCCCGACGTGGTCTCGGTGCCGCCGGACATGGACCAGGAGGAAGTGGCCCGTCTGCTGGCCAGGTACAATCAGGTTTCGATACCGGTTGTCGAGAGCGAACGAGGCCGTCTGCTGGGCCAGGTGACTGTCGACGACGTGATCGACATTATCGAGCAGGAAGTCACCGAGGACATGTTCCGGATGAGCGGCGTGGACGAGGAGGAGAGTGTCGAAACGGTGGGTATCTGGCATTCGGTGCGCAGCCGCCTGCCCTGGCTCTGCCTCAATCTGCTGCTGCTGTTCGTCGCGGCGCAGATTATCAGGCTCTATATCGAGGTGCTCGAGCGGGAGGTGATCCTGGCGATGTTCCTGCCGATCGTGGCCGGGATCGGCGGCAATACCTCCACCCAGAGCCTGGCGGTCACCCTGCGCAGGCTCGTGCTCGACGGGTCGTTCAGCGGCCGCAAACGCCGGGTGCTGCTCCATGAGACGGTGGTCGCGCTGTTGAACGGGCTGGCGGTCAGCGCTCTCGTTTTCGTGATTATCTATCTCATCCAGGGCCAGTTGATGCTGGGTCTGATCGTAGCCGTCGCCTCCTGGTTGTCGATGACCGCCGCGGGCTTTATTGGAGCCGTTATTCCTCTCGGCCTGCGGACATTCGGGTTCGATCCCACTGTTTCTTCCAGCGTGGTGCATAACTTCACGGACATCCTGGGTTTTTTCCTCCTGCTCGGGCTCAGCGCGCTGCTGTTGCTGGGTTGAGAGATGAAAGCCCTGTTTTCCCGGCACGGCAATGAAAGACCTCAAACAGCAGGCGATCGTGATCGGCGGAGTTAACTACAGCGACTCGAGCCGGGTCATGTGGCTGATTACTCCGGATTTCGGCCGTCAATCTCTGCTGGTCAAGGGTGCGCGGCGGGCCAAAAGCAAATTCGTCGGGCGGCTGGAGACGTTTAACCTGCTGGAAGTGGTTTACCGCCGCAGCCGCAGCGGCACCCTGCACACGCTGCGCGAGGCGGACGTGCAGAACCAGTTCCGCGGCCTGCGACAGGACCTCGATGCCTTCATGGCCGCCAGCCGGGCGGTCGAGCTGATCAAGGGAGTAGTCCCCGAGGACCAGGAGAGCGCCGGGTTGTTCCAGTTGCTGGAGGATTTCCTCTGCTGCGCCGATGAAACCGCCGGAGAGGAGAACCTCCCCGGCCTGCTGCTGGCTGGATTCGAGTGGAGGCTGATGAGCCTGCTGGGTCTGGAGCCCCGGCTGGTGGATTGCACCCGCTGTGGAGAGCGTCTTGAACGTCTTGAGAGTTACAGGTTCCAGCCGGCGGGAGGCGGGGTAATCTGCCTTAAGTGCTCGGGGAATGAAGAACGCGGCTCTGACCGTCTGCTGCTGCTGGGCTATCCGGCTCTGCGATTCATTTACCGCAGCAGCAGGAAATTTCCTCTCCTGCGCGAGGAACTGGCCGCGCTGGGTCCGGCGGATATCGAGCAGGCAGGCAGGGCCGCGGAGCGGTACATGGCCTATCATCTCGGTGAAAAACTTCCCGGCGGCAGCCACCGTAGCCGCGGGTAAAGTGGAAATCGTAATGCGTTCGCAAGGAGCAGGAATGGCCGATTCCAGTTCGGGGGGCATCTTCAGGCCCGGTTTCGTGGAGGGGCATTACCGGGGCATCATTGTCAGCCTGGTACTGTTAAACACGGCGCTGATCATGTTTCTGATCGTCTATATCTGGACATTCGCGCCAGCGGTACAGCCCAACGGCGGCAACGATCCGATCGCCGCGGGCGTTGTCCTTGCTGACAGGTTGATCATGTGGAGCGAACCCGGCGGACTGGAGCATGGAGCCGAGAGCAGGGGTGTGGCTGAAAAGGGCAGTACTGTTGAAGTGCTGCGGGGTCAGCGGTTCGAAGACGAGCTGTGGCTGGAAGTGCTTTCCGGCGAGCGTCGTGGCTGGATTCCCGAGAACGACGTGGACTACGCTCCCCGGCAGCAGCCCTGAGAGGCGGGAGTCACCCGCCCGTGTTTTACTCCGCCACCGGCGCAGCGAATCGCAATTGCCCGGGAATTTCATTGCTGGCGGCCACGGGGGGACCGAGCAGGGGCCGTCCGATATTGCTCAGCCGGCGCAGCATGACATTACGGGTGGCTTCGAACTCGGCGAAAACCTCCGCGGCCACCGGTTCTCCAGCCGGCAGATCCACCGTGAGCGGGTTGACCGGCTTGTCGTCCTTGTAGAAGCGGAAATCCAGGTGCGGCCCGGTGGATAGTCCCGTACTGCCGACATAGCCGATAACCTGGCCCTGCTGCACCCTGCTTCCCACTTTCAGTCCGCGAGCATAGCCCGAGAGGTGGCCGTAGCCGGTCGAAAACATCCCGTTGTGCTTGATCAGGACGTAGTGCCCGAAACCGCCGTTCCAACCCCGCTTGACCACTTTCCCGTCCCCGAGCGCAAGTACCGGCGTGCCTTTGTGCGCCGCGTAATCCACTCCCAGATGCGGGCGGTAGCGCTTCAGGATTGGATGGAACCGGCGGGGGTTGTAGCGGCTGGAAATGCGGGGCATGTACCTGAACGGGCTTTTCAGGAACTTGCGGCGCAGGCTCTTGCCGTCCGGCTCGAAATAATCTAGCGAACTGTCTGGATTCATGAAGCGGAAACCGTAGATCCTCTTCCCGTCGTTGACAAACAGCGCGGCCAGGATGTCGCCGACCTTCGTGGTGTGCTTCTCCGGGTGGATCCGTTCCTCGAAAACGAGCTTGAACGTATCGCCCTTGCGGATTTCGTTGTGGAAATCGATCTGCCAGGCGTAGATTTCGCTTAGTTTCAGCGCCAGTTCGGGGTTGCCGTATGAATCCATCACGGTCTGGTACAACGAGCTTTCGATAGTCCCGCTCAGTTCCCGCTCGTTTTCCACATACTCGGTTTCCTCGACCTCCGCCTGCCAGTTCGCGCTGTCCTCGCGGGTGACCAGCAGGGTGCGGTCATCGTCAATTTCATAAACCACCTGTGTCAGCAGGCTGTCCTCGAAAGAGAACCGGAGCTGACGGCCGATTACTACCCGGTTGAGGTTGTGGCTGTCGCGGGCGGCGTCGAGCAGGGGGAACAGGTATTCGCGCTCGATCCCGTTACGCAGCAGGATAGTCTCGAACGTGTCGCCGCGGCGGACGTTGTCTTCGAGCTGAAACGTACCGAAAACCTTGTGCGCGTCCTCAACCAGCCCGGCCTCGGCCGGCTGAGGGCCGACAGGCAGGGGGAACTGCTGTGATTGTGGTGTGCCGCTCCGGACCAACTCAGGGGCGGCCGTTTCAGCGAACGGGTTGACCAGCATCAGGATCAGCAGCACGAAAGCGGCAAACGCGATCAGCGGCACTGATCGCCGCAGACCGCCGCTGTGGATGGTAGTGGTGCGGCTGTATTTAACTTTTCGGCTCTCCGGCGGCAGCAGGTCTTTAAGGTCGTTGGTCATCGGTTGATCCCGGGTCCCGGTTTATCGATAGAACCGCGTTAGTAATAAAATGTCAAAGTGCCGTGTTGTCAAGTTCATAATTCGGCTGATCCAAGATTGATGCCGCTTTGTGGGCGACACCACTAAAATATATACCTCTGAAATTTAACTTTCGATCCCGGCTATTTGTTGCAGGTAGCGTTTGCGCACCCTTCCGAAAAACTCAAGCGCCGATTCCGTTTTGTAGTCCGGATACGTCCACTCCAGCGGGGTCAGTCTGCCCCGGTCGTATCTGAGAGTCAGCTCGGCGAATACCCGGCGGCAAATCCAGATCCGGTGCGCATAGTTTTTGGTCGAGGCCAGCACCAGTTTGGCGTCAGCCCAGTATCCGGAGTCCACGTTGATCCGCCGGCCGCCACCGGGCTTGCTGTGCATGCGCTCGCAGGCGGAGGTTCTGCGCTTGAGCGGACCCAGGAACGAGGGCATCTGCAGGTGGCGGAAGCTCGCAAAGCGTTTCAGCAATCCCGGCCCCATCTCGTCCCGGTAATAGCTGGAAAAATCGAACGGGAAGACGGCACCCATTTCTTCCACTTCGCCGAGTTCGGTTTCAAGCCGGGACAGGGTGGTATCGATCAAGCCCTCATCGGCGGCCATCACCGCCACCACCGGTTTGACAAGCCGGGGAATCCGGTATTTTGCGGCCAAACTGCACACTCCCGCGCAGACTATCAGCCGCGCCTCAGTCGACCTGGCGGCGGATGAAAGTCGGGATTTCGAGTTCTTCCATGGTCAACGGGTACGGCCTGTTGGTTGTCGGGACTTTGTCTCCGCCGGTAACGTCGCCGCCGACCCTGTCCTCGCCCGTGCCGATCGCCTGGCGGCTGCCGCGGCGGCTCACATCGTCGTTCAACGCCATGTCGAGTTCCAGAATATTATCCTGGGCTTTCTGCCGCAGCTGCTGGATCGGCAGGGCCTGCTCTTTCTTGTCGCCGAAACCGGTGGCGATCACGGTGACCCGCACCTGGCCGGCCATCGACTCGTCGATCGCCGCGCCGAAGATGATGTTGGCTTCCTCGCCGGCCGCCTCGTAGATCACGTTGTTGGCGTCGTTGACCTCGTGGAGGGTCATGTCGCTGCCGCCGGTGATATTGACCAGCACGCCGCAGGCGCCCTTGATCTGGACGTCCTCGAGCAGCGGGCTGCTGATCGCTTCCTGGGCCGCTTCGCTGGCGCGGTATTCGCCGCTGGCGAAGCCGGTGCCCATCAGCGCATCGCCCATGTTGGCCATGATCGTCCGCACGTCGGCGAAATCGAGATTGATCAGCGCCGGGGTAGTGATCAATTCGCTGATTCCCTGGCAGGCATAGAACAGGATATTGTCTGCAATCTGCAGCGCTTCCTGGAAAGTGGTGTTCTTGCCCACCAGGCCCAGCAGCCGCTGGTTGGGCACGATAATGATCGTGTCGACATGCTTGCGCATCTCGGCGATGCCGTTTTCAGCCTGCTTGATCCGCTTGCGGCCCTCGAAAATAAACGGACGGGTGACCACTCCGATAGTCAGCGAGTTCATCTCGCGGGCGATTTCCGCCACCACGGGGGACGCGCCGGTGCCGGTGCCGCCGCCCATTCCGGCGGTAATGAACACCATATCGCTGCCCTCGAGCATCGAGGCCACTTCGTCGCGGCTCTCCTCGATTGCCTGGCGGCCTACCTCGGGACGCGCTCCCGCGCCCAGGCCCTTGGTCAGGTCGCGGCCGATCTGGAGCTTGTAGGGAGCACGGTTGATCGACAGCGCCTGGGCATCGGTGTTGCAGGCGATAAAGTCGACGCCGCACATCTCGGAGTCGATCATGTGGTTGATCGCGTTGCCGCCGGCGCCTCCGACTCCGATCACGCTGATCCGGGCTCTCTGTTCCGGAACATCGCTCAGTTCAAAAGTGGTGCGTATAATTTCACTCATCGCGCTCTCCCTCTGGATAAGGTTTACCGGTTACGCCCCTAATCGAATAAGGTTGAGGCCGCTCACCACAGGTCAGTCAGCCATTGTTTCATTCTTTCCAGGACTTTGTTGAAAATCGAGCTCTCGA
>VRUH01000001.1:24205-54531 GCA_019456185.1 Candidatus Glassbacteria bacterium
CCATGGAACCTGGCCTGGGACTGATCCTGCTCCGCTCCGTACATCACCAGCCCCACTCCGGTGGCGAACTTGGGATGGTCGATCATGTTCACCAGACCCGTAACGCCCATCGGTTTGCCCACGCGCACCGGCAGCTTGGTGAGATCCTCGGCCAGCTCGACTATTCCCGCCAGCCCGCTGGTGCCGCCGGTCAGGACTATCCCGGCGGCTATCAGGTCGCTGAACTCCTCGATCTCGCGGAAAGCGAGGTTGAGGATTTCCTCGACCCGGGGCTGGATAATTGATGCCAGCAGCTGGCGGCCCACCTGACGGTCCGACTGGCCGGCCGCGCTGGGCACCTCGATCATCTCCGTGCTGTCTACCTGTGAACTGAGGGCGCTGCCGAACTTTTCCTTGATCTCGCGCGCCCGGTGGGCCGGTGTGCGAAGACCGATCGCGATATCGTTGGTCAGGTTGTCGCCCGCCAGGCCGAGGACGCTGGTATGACGGATGCTGCCCCGGCTGAAAAACGCGATATCAGTGGTTCCGCCGCCGATGTCGAATATCGAGACGCCCAGGTCCTTCTCGTCCTCGGTCAGGGCCGAGTAGCTGCTGGCCAGCGGCTCCAGCACGAGATCGTAGACCTCGAAACCGGCGCGGTGGATACTTTTGACGATGTTCTGGGCGCTGGCTACCGCGCCGGTGACGATATGCACCTCGGCTTCCAGCCTGATGCCGCTCATGCCGACAGGGTCGCGGATTCCGCGCTGGTCGTCGACAATGAACTCCTGGGGGATCACGTGGATCACCTCGCGCTCCATCGGGATATGGGCCGCCTGGGCCGCCTCGATCACCCGGCGGACGTCATCCTTGGTGATATCAGTGTTTTCCCTGCTGACCGCGATTATGCCCCTGCTGTTGATCGCGCGGATATGGTCGCCGGCGATCCCGGCGTAGACGCCCTTGACTTCCACTCCGGCCATCAGTTCGGCATCCTCGACAGCCCTGGTGATCGATTGCACGGTTTTCTCGATATTGACCACTACGCCCCGCCTGAGGCCGTCGCTCTTGGTGGTGCCGACGCCGACAACCTTGATCTCGTTTTCCTCCGTGCGCTCGGCGATTATGGCACAGATTTTGGTAGTGCCTATGTCCAACCCGACAATTACATTGTCTTTCGCCATCTGGCCTCCCTGACAGGGATAAATGCATGAATCCGTGAAAGCTCCGGGCCTGTTACCATGCCCCGGCTTTCCCGCAGATGAATTTTGGATTCGCTTTGGCTGTACCTTTCGCCCGGCTTGCGAGCAATGCCGGTACGGAGTTATCAGTTGTTTTTGACGATAATCTGGCCCTTGAAACTGAGGTCCACCAGCGAGGGGACGTCATCGCGCCCGTCCAGCTCGTCGAACATCCAGCGAAGGTACTCAATGTTCTTCGGTTCCACCCATTTGCCCATCACTACCCGCAGGCCCTCCTCCATCGTGATCAGCGTGATCTTGCCCTGCTCGCCGATTGCGAATTCGCTGATCCGGGGCAGCAGTTCGGGGGCCATGTCCTTGAAACACAGAACGGCCTGCACGAGCCGGCGGCCCTGCTTGTCCAGTTTCATCCTGCCGGTGTTCTCCTCGATACTGACAGCTCCGGCGGAGGAAGGAGTTATGACCGGCAGTTCAAGGCGATGGCGGTTGATATCGAGCGGCAGGACGTAGCCCTCGTCATCAACCGGCAGGATTTCGCCGACGTTGGCCAGGGCAACCGGCCGGCGTTCCACAACCTGCACTCTCAGGCGGTCGGGAAAACGGCGCAGGCAGCGGACTTTTCGGATCAGTGGTCCGCTGGTAAGCGCGTCTTTCGAGGGCCCCAGGTCGGAGAAAATGCTTCGTCCCACGAACAGGGCCTCGCACAGCGAATCGAGTTCCGCGGCTTCCACGTAGACTGTTTCCGAGGTTTCGACCTGCTTGATCGTGAAATATCCGCCAACGTCGAGCTGATAGGCCGCGTAGCTGCTGGTTACGAGCAGCAGCAGGAACATCAGGACCTTGATCCCTCCGCTCCGGCGGCGTTTGCGGCGCGAGGGACTCTTTCTGCGCGAGGGGTTTGTCCGTTTTACTCTGGCCATGGAATTCCTCGTGGTACGGTTCAGGTTGTTATCGTTATGCGGTCAGACTAACCGCGTAAGGAGCCAGTTCGCCGAGTTCCTGCGCCGAAAATCCGACCAACCGGACTTCGGGTTCGAGCGTTACGCCCGTTGCCTGTTTGACCCGGCTCCTGACCAGCTTGATCAGCGCCAGGATATCGCTGCTGGCGGCGTTGTCGTGGTTCTCGATAAAGTTCGCGTGTACCGGGCTTACCCGCGCTCCACCCGCGACCGTGCCTTTCAGTCCCGCGCTGTCGATCAGCCTGGCGGCGATCTGTCCGGGCGGGTTTTTAAAGGTGGAGCCGAACGTTTTCGCCCGCCACGGATGCTTGATCCGGCGTCCCTCGGTCAGCTCGTTTGCGCGCGCTCGCTGAATTTCAGGGTTGCCGCCCACGGCCTGAGAGAAACTCAGGGCCGTAATAACACCAGGGACAGGCGCCAGGCTGCGGCGGTAGCTGTGCACGAGCTGATCGTTACGAAATATCCTGCGCCGGCCCGCGGCATCCACCATCACGAGCTTCTCCACCAGCTCTCCAATCTCCACCAGGTGCGTGCCCGCGTTCATCGCGGCTGCGCCGCCCACCGATCCGGGTACGCCGGCCAGCTCCTCGAATCCCGGAAAACCTTCACCGATCGCCAGGTCCACCAGCCGCTCCAGAGTAGCCCCGGCCCCCGCGGTTAGCCTGTCTCCCGCCCGGCGGATACGGCGGAACGCGCTGCCCAGCCTGACGATAGTCCCATCGAACGGCCGGTCCGAGAGCAGCAGGTTTGTCCCGCTGCCCATCACGCAATACGGCTGCTCGATCACGCTCATCAGCTGCTTGAGCGCGCTGACTTTTTCCACGGCCACGTATGCTTTCGCAGTTCCGCCCGTTCCCACCGAAGTCAGGCGGCTCAACGGGTAGTTCAACTCCAGTTTCAGCCCACTGATGCCCTCCACGGCTTTGCGCAGCCCGGCAACAGGAGAGTCGCTCACTGCTCCCCCTCCCGCGCCAGCAGTTCCAGGAGCTGTTCTCCAACCTTGTAGATATCTCCGGCTCCCAGGGTTACGACCAGATCGCCGGGCGAGGTCATCCCGGCCAGGTGTCGGGCCAGGTCGGACTTGTCGGCGAAGTAGTGCACGTTACGGTGGCCGTGTTCGCGAGCCGCCTCGGCCACCAGTTCCCCGGTAACCCCCGGCAGCGGGGTTTCGCGGGAACCGTAAACTTCGGTCACCACCAGCGTATCGGACTGCATGAAGCTGCCGCCGAACTCGGCGGCCAGATCACGGGTGCGCGAGTAAAGGTGCGGCTGAAAAACAACCGTGACAGGCCGCGACCAACCGTGCCGGAGAGCGTCGAGAATCGCCCTGATCTCGGTAGGGTGGTGCGCGAAATCGTCGACCACCAGCCTGCCGCCGGCCTCGCCCTTGATTTCCCCTCGTCGGTGAACGCCCTTGAACCGCCCCAGCGCTTCGGCGGTCCCGGCGAATTCGACCCCCAGTTCAAGGCCGACCGCGACCGCGGCCAGCGCGTTGAGCGCGTTGTGGGTTCCCGGCACGCTCAAAGTCAACTCTCCCAGCAGTTCCCCGTCGCGATAAACAGCGCTCACCGTACCGCCGTCGCCGAAACTGAGATCACGGAGCTGAATGTCGGCCTGGGCGCTCTCGCCGTAGGTGAGCAGTCTCCGCTCGATCCTGGGAAACACCGATACCAGGTTGGGATCGTCCATGCAGGCGATAACCGTGCCGTAGAACGGCACCCGGTTGACAAACTCGGTAAACGCGTCCATGATCCCTTCCAGGCTCCCGTAACAGTCGAGATGATCGGTGTCGATATTGGTCACGACCGCAATCGACGGGGTCAGGCGCAGGAAGCTGCGGTCGAACTCATCGGCCTCGGCCACGAACAGCTCGCTTGCTCCGCGTCGCGCATGGCCGCCCAGGGCTTTCAGCCTGCCCCCGACAATCACCGTGGGATCGAGCCCCGCTTCTTCCAGCACGATCCCCACCATCGAAGTGGTGGTGGTTTTGCCGTGGGTCCCGGAGATTGCCACCCCGTATTTGGTCCGCATCAGCTCGGCAAGCATCTCCGCCCGCCGGATTACGGGTACCTGGGCGCTGCGGGCACCGGCCACTTCCACGTTGTCATCGCTCACCGCCGAACTGATCACGACCACGTCGGCTCCGTTGATATTCTCCGCGGCGTGACCCACCGAGACTTCGGCCCCCAGCTGTTTCAGCCGGTCGGTGGTCGCGTTGGCGTTCAGGTCGCTGCCGCTGACCGCATAGCCTTCATCCAGCAGGATTTCGGCGATCCCGCACATCCCGCTGCCGCCGATTCCGACCATGTGGATCCGCTTCACCGAGCGGTACATGTCATACCTTGCCACTGTGGGCTCCCCGCGCTCCGGCACGGCTGATATTGATAATGATCCCGATGCTCCACAGGGTGGTAACCAGGTTCGTGCCGCCGTAGCTGAAAAACGGCAGGGGCAGGCCCGTGGTGGGAGTAAGCCCGCTGACAACCGCCATGTGCAGCAGCGCAGAGCAGAATATCATCATCGTCAGGCCGCTGGCGAGCAGGAACCCGTAATAATCCGGCGACCCGCGCGCAACTTTTACCCCGGTGATGCACAACGCCAGGAACGCCGCCAGCACGGCCATCGTGCCCAGGAACCCGATTTCCTCGCCGATAATCGAGAAGATGAAGTCCGTATGGGCGGCCGGCAGATAGAAAAATTTCTGGCGGCTCTGGCCCAGCCCCAGTCCGGATATTCCGCCCGATCCCAGCGCGATCCGGCTCTGGTAGGCCTGGTAGCCGATCCCGGATTTGTCAACGCCGCTTTCCAGAAAGCTGCTCAGCCGCTCGCTGCGGTAACCGACCTTCATCACGTACTTATAGGTCACCAGCGGCGTCACCATCAGCCCGATCAGCAGGATGTGCGCCGGTTTGATCCCGCCGATAAATCCGACAGTGAACACCATTATCAGCAGCACGGCGGCCATGCTGAGGTCCGGCTGTTTGACCACCAGCAGGAAGAAAATCCCGATAAAAATCAGGAACGGCATGAAGCCGCCGCGGAAACTGCGGATATTTTCGCGCTTGCGCACCAGATAGCCCGCCGCCCAGCAGACCAGGAAAAACTTCGCCAGCTCTGAGGGCTGGAAGTTTAGCGGCCCTAGATGAATCCAGCGCCGCGCCCCGCCGATCACGGGAGCCAGCTTGTAGGTGCCCGGTAACAGGCAGATCAGCAGCAGGGCGGCGGTAACCAGCAGAGCCAGGAAACTGACAGCCCGCATCCGGTGGTAGTCGATCCGGGAGGCGACCAGCATGACCACGATCCCGATCGCGGCGCGGAGCGCCTGTTTCTCCAGATAGGCGAAACTGCTCAGGCTCTCGCTACGGGCGGAGATATTGGTGGCGCTGAGGATCACGATGATCCCGGCCAGGGCCATCACCACCGAGATAACCATCAGCCTGCCGCCCTGCCTGGAGGTGTCCGCCTGTACGTTTTTACCTGCCATGTCGCGCCATCTCCGTTACGATCCGTTTGAACTCGTCGCCGCGTTCCTCGTAGCTGGCGAACATGTCGAAACTCGAACAACCGGGCGACAGCAGAACCACGTCGCCCGCCTCCGCCTGTTTCCTTGCCTTGATTAGCGCATCTTCGAGGCTGCCCGCGCCGGTAACCGCAACCGCATCGCCCAGGTCCCGGCCGATAATCCCGGCCGCCTCGCCGATTGCGATCACAGCCCGTGCTTTCGATCCCAGCTCCCCGGCCAGCGGTGCGAATGACGAGCCCTTGTGGCGGCCGCCCATGATCAGCACCAGCGGCCCCGGGAAACTCTGGACGGCCCGCAGCACCGAATCGACCGTGGTGGCTTTGGAGTCATTGAAATAGGCGATCCCGTCGAGATCATCAACCGGTTCCAGACGATGAGGCAGGCCGCCGAATCCGGTAATCGCCCGGCCAATCGAGGCCTCATCGGCCCCGCAGGCCGCCGCCGCGGCGGTTGCGGCCAGGACATTCTCCAGGTTGTGCGTTCCGCGCAGCCGGATACAATCCAGTGAAACCACTTCCACGCTTCCTCCCTCGGGTGCGCGCAGCCGCACCGCCCCATCCTCGACAAAAGCCAGGCTGCCCGTGTGACGAGACAGACTGAACCGGGCTGCGGGAACCTCGCCGGCAAGCTCCGCTCTGGCCCCGATTTCCCTGTCGCCGGCATTGAGCACCGCCAGGTCGCCGCCGCCCATCCGTTCGAATATGCGGAATTTCATCCGGTAATAGTGCTCCAGAGTGTCGTAACGCTCCAGGTGGTCGGGCGAGAGATTGAGCAGCACTGCCATCCGGGGGTGGAAACTTTCGGTAGTGTGGAGCTGAAAGCTGCTGATTTCCGCCACCAGTACTGCCTCGTCCTTCAGGTTTCGCACCGCATTGCAGAGCGCCAGTCCGATATTACCGGCCAAGGTGTTTTTAATTCCCGCCTCGGCCAGCATCAGCCCCAGCAGGCTGACAGTGGTTGATTTGCCGTTCGTGCCTGTCACGGCCAGGATCGGCAGCGGAGAATACCAGTAGGCGATTTCGATTTCGCCGAAAACCGGGACGCCATCCAGCTCCGGGCTGGCGAACAGTTCTCCGCGCTCGTCGATACCCGGGCTGAGAACGATGAAATCACTGCCCGCTGCAAAAGCCGCTGTCTGCTCGCCCAGACTGATCGTCGCGCCGCGAGCGGCCAGGGGACGGCAGTTTTTTTCGAGTTCCGCGCTGGAAGTGCTGTCGGTCAGGCGGACCCTGTATCCGCGGTCGAGCAGCAGTTCCGCTGCGGCGATCCCGCTGCGTCCGGCTCCGAAAACCGTTACCGTGGCCGTGGCCTCCACCAGCGGGCCGGGAGTGGGGTGGGGGACAAGTTCGACAGACATCGCCCGCTCGTTCACGCTCCCTCCGACTCCGTCATTTGCTCGATAACCCTTTCCAGCCGAATCCTGCGACTGGCCTTGACCAGCAGCAGCTCGCCGCCGCCGAGGTTTTTATTTAGAATCGCCCAGGCTTCATCCGCGTCCGAGGCGGTAAAAATTTTTGCCGCCTCGCCGCCGGCATCCATCCAGGCATTTTTCATATCTCCGGCGTACTCGCCGACCATCACGGCCATGTCCAGTCCGCGGGCGGCGGCATCGGCGGCAAGCTGCTCGTGAAGCCGGCGGGCGGCGGGTCCCAGCTCCAGCATCTGTCCCAACACCGCCACCCTGGGACCGTCATGGCGCAAAGCCATCAGGGTATTCAGCGCCTCGGCCATCGAGAGGGGATTGGCGTTGTATGAATCGTCCAGCACGGTCCAGCGGCCGATCCGCCGCAGCGTTCCGCGCATCTCCATCGGCCGTACCGCCTCAAGACCCTCTTTGATTTTCAGGTCGTCCAGGCCGAGTGCCCTGCCTGCCGCCACGGCGGCAAGGGCGTTGAGCACGTTGTAACGGCCGGGAAGGGCGAGTTCGATCCGGGGGCCGTCGGCGAGCGTGAAAGATGGCGCGCCGCTGTCGTCCAGTTCGAGAGCCGCCGCCGCGATATCGTTGCCCGGTTCCAGCCCGAAGGTGACTGTCCGCTCGAACCTGCCGGGAACGTAATCGCTGAGCAGCTTATCGTCTCCGCAATAGATACATGTTCCGCCGGGGGTGGTTTCCTCGAAAAGCTCGGTTTTGGAATGCAGCACGCCTTCCAGGCTGCCGAAGCCCTCGAGGTGAGCGGGAGCGACATTGGTGATCACCGAAATATCCGGCCGGACCATCCGCGCCAGCTCCCTGATTTCTCCCGGGTGGTTGGCGCCGAGTTCGGCAACCAGCAGCTCGGTACCCTCCGGCATCGAGAGCAGGGTCAGCGGCACGCCGACATGGTTGTTGAAGTTGCCGACGGTGGCGTGGGTCCGCCAGCTCGTGCGGACAACCGCGGAGATCATTTCCTTGGTCGTGCTCTTGCCGTTGGAGCCGGTGACTGCAATTACCCGAAGGCCGGAAGCCAGCTGCCGGAGGTGGGCGCCGAGGTGCTGCAGAGCTTTAAGCGTATCGGCGGTCTCGAAATACTGGAGTCCCTCCGGCCGGGGATAGTTTTTCACTGACGGTCCGACAAGCGCGCCCATCGCGCCGGCCTGGGCCGCCTGTTCCAGGAACGCGTTGGCGTCAAACGATTCACCACGCAGAGCGACAAACAACCGGCCATCGCAGTTGGAGCGGGTATCGGTGGCGACTCCCCGGTATGTCCTCTCCGCGGTATCGCCGCCCAGGTTGCAGCCTGGGAGCGCGGCGATGATCTTGGACGTTGTCAGTTCCATGCTCCGTTCAAACGTTCAGTCTGAGGTCCTGGTAAAGAAGAAGTTCGCCCTGATGGTCGAACACGAGTACTTTCAGTCGGCTGTAGCTAGCAGGTCGGTCTTCCAGTGGTATCGCGACTTCCACCAGCTTGAACCGGCGGATTGCGTAACTGTCACCCGAGGTGAAATTCAATGCATTGCCCGGCAGAACTTGAAAATCAGGATAGGTGCCGTAGCGATCGAGAATTCCGCTGTCGTGCTCGGCCAGCAGCACCAGGTAGCCCGTGGCCACGCTTTCGTCTTCACCGTTGTTCACCAGCCGGAAGCTCACTTTCAGGCTGTCCTGTTCGGGCATGACCATCAGTTCCTCGATCGTGATGCGCTTCGAGTACGAGCCGGGCGAAACTTCCATCGTGTCGCCGTTGGCGCCGATCACCAGCACGGCGCCCCGGCGTTTCTCGACAAGACTGCGCAGGGAATCGACCCGTGCCTCGCGCTGCACAAGCTGCTCGCGGAGTATCCGGGCCGAGCCGGCCAGCTGCTGGTGCTCTGTTTTCAGCCGGTTGTAATTAACCATCGAGTAGACAGCCGCGGTGGCCAGGCAGATGACCAGCACGAAAGCCAGGACCACTTCCTTGATCGAGATTTCGATGGTCAGCGGTTCGTGGCGGTTGCTGACCATCATGATCGTGATCGTATTTTTTTTCAATTTGCATCCCCCTGTTTCCGCTGCGGGTTGACCGCGGAGCCTTTGGCCGGCTCGCCGGCCATCGAAAATGTTTTTCTGCCGCCTGTCTCCGCCGCGGGCATGGCGACCAGGAGGATAGTCTGGCCTTCCACGATCCTGCTGGCGGGCGGCAGGTCCTGCGAGATAACCTTGACGGTACCGTCGACCTTGACTTTCAAGCCCAGAGAAGTCAGCGTGGCCACAGCTTTGCGCACGGGCATACCCCGCACGTCGGGCATCGACGATGGATCCGGCCGGTCCGGTTGAACGCTTGAGAGCGGCGCCGAGCCTGTTCCGCTGCTGGAGGGCGAGACTGAGGAGTTATTGTCGCCGACGGCCATCAGGTGGTGGTCCGGGAGATCGAGCCTGGAGCGGTCGATCACGCTGCTGGCCGAAAGCATTGTGTTGCGGATAATCTCTCCGAACACGGGCGCCGCGCTTGCGCTTCCCCAACGGAAGCTGAAAGACGGCTCGTTGATCATGACAAAAATCGCCAGCTGAGGGTCGTCGGCTGGGAAGAAGCCGCCAAACGAACTGATATAGCCATTTCCTCCATAACCGGTGCCGGGGTCGGCTTTCATGCTCGTGCCGGTCTTGCCGGCCACGGGAAAGCCGTGGACTTTGGCAGTAGTGCCGGTACCGTTATCAACCGCCCGCACCATCGCCCTGCACACCAGCTTCGCTATCTCCGGGTCTACAGCCTGGCGGACTTCGCGGGGTTTGGAGGAGTGGCAGACATTGCCGTGCTCGTCGGTTATCGCGGCGATGACTGTCGGCTCGTAGAGCTTTCCCCCGTTGGCCAGCGCGGCATAGCCCATCGCCATCTGCAGGGGCGTGACCAGCAGTCCATAGCCGATCGCCAAACTGGTTTTGGTGGTACGGTCCCAGCGGTCGGGCTGCAGGAGACGCCCGCGGTCCTCGCCGCTGAACTCACTGCCGGTGTAGTTGCCGAATCCGAACGAGCGCAGGGCGCGGTAAAGCTCATTGTCACCAGCGGACTGGACCAGTTTGGCCATGCCGATGTTGCTCGATTTGGCGAGGACCTCGGCGAACGACAGGCGGCCGTATTGGTGGACATCGCGGATTGTCCGCCGGCCGAGACGCCAGGTGCCGTTTTCGCAGAAGACGGAATCGTCGAAGCTGACATGCCCGCCGCTGATCAGGGCGCAGGCGACGAACGGCTTGAAAGTCGAGCCGGGTTCAAACGGGAGGTTGGTGGCCAGGTTCCGGAAATCGCCATCGCCGAACGAGCGCGTGACGTTCAGATCGATACTCGGATAGCTGGCCATCGCCAGGATTTCGCCGGTGGAGGGCCTGACAGCCACTACGCAGCCGTTCTTGGCTCCGCTGGTCGTGACACTGCGGCGCAGGGCTTCCTCGACAATTTCCTGGAAATCGGCCTCGATAGTCAGCCGCACGCTGCAGCCGTTGGACTGCTGTTCCAGCGGGTAGTCGAGCATGTTATAAGGCTTGCCGCGGGCATCACGCTGCACCACCAGCCAGCCCGGCGCGCCGCGTAACTGCTGGTCCAGGGCGAACTCGATCCCGGTCAGGCCCACCTCGTCGACTCCGACATAGCCGATCAGCTGGGCGGCGAGCGCGTGGTGTGGGTAGTAGCGCTTGGAGGATGGCACGAACCCGATACCAGGCAGGTTCATCCGGCGCAGTTCACGCACCTTTAGCGGGCTTACTTTCTGCTGAATCATCACGAACGGCCGCTGCCGGCCGATCCTCTTCATGATATTATCGCCGGGCAGGTCGAGATGGGTGGCGAGGGCGGAAGCTGTTTTACGGCGGTCGGTGATCCGGGAGGGCACCGCGTAGACATCCAGCCCCTCGGCAGAGACGGCAAGCGGTTCGCCGGAGACGTCGAGGATATCTCCCCGGCGGGGCCGGAGGATAATTTTCTGCTTGTGCTGACGGTCCGCCTCGGCGAGGTAATGCTCGCGCTGCAGTACCTGAATCCGGAACAGATGCCCGGAAATCAGGCCGGCCAGCAGCACCAGGCACCAAAACACAAGAGACAGACGCGTGCGTGCCATGCGAGGAGTCAAAACAGACCTCTTAGGGGGCTTGGGTTAGCGCTCGCCAGTCCGCCGGCCCTCCGGGGCCGGGGCGGTGATCCTGATCCATCGAATCCGTTCGGGGCTGGGAAAATCCAGGTCCAGATGTTCGCGGACAAAGGATACGATTCGCGAACGAGACATAGCGGTCTGTTTTTGTCCCAGCAGAACGGACTGTTCAGTAATCAAATTATTTTTTTCTGAGTTCAGCTCCTGAACGTCGATCAGTAACTGCTGGCCGACGGCATGCTTATAGACCAGCAGGAACGACATGGCCAGCAGGCACAGCATCACCATGGCGCCCACCGACATGAAATTGCGCCGGGATTCGTGACGAATCTCGACACTTTTCCTTTTATATGCGGAAACGTACGGATTCAATTCTCAAACCGCTCCCCGGCGCTTTCGCCGTTATCCAGTCTGCGTACCGCCCGCAGCAGGGCCGAGCGGCTGCGGGAATTTCGTTCCACTTCCGTGCTGGCCGGGCGGACCGGTCTGCGGGTAACCTTCACCGCCCGAGGCAGCTTGCCGCAGGCGCAGAACGGCAGTTCCGGCGGGCAGACGCAACCTGCGGTAAGTTCGGCGAAGAAGCGTTTCACAATCCGGTCCTCCAGGCTGTGATAGGAGATAACAACCAGCCTGCCGTTAACTGCGAGCATATCGAACAACTGCTCCAGCCCACTGCGAAGCGCGCCCAACTCATCGTTGACCGCGATCCTGAGAGCCTGGAAAACCTGGACGACATTTTTTCGCTCCACCTGGCGGGGAACGGCCGTGCGAACTATCCGTGCCAACTCCGCGGTGGATTCCAGCGGTTTATCCCGGCGGGATTCCAATATTCTGCGGGCGATTCTCCGGCTGTATCTGCTTTCGCCCCAGCGACGGAAGATTTCCGCCAGCTCGTCTTCATCGCTCCCGTTCAGCAGCCGGGCGGCGGTGATGCCGTCGTCCGCGTCCATCCGCATGTCCAGCGGGCCGTCCCTGTCACAGGAGAACCCGCGCTCCGGTGTGTCGAGCTGGTGGGAACTCACTCCCAGATCCAGCAGAACACCATCGAGGCTTAGTCCTTTATATAGATCCCCGGCGTCCCGGAAATTGCCCTGTTTCAGTGTCACCCTGTCGGCGAATCCGGCCAGGTTTTTCCCGGCCCGCTTAACGGCGTCGCAGTCCCGGTCCAGTCCGAAAAGCTGCACGTCTTCCGGCGCCGCCTCGAGCAGCGCCCGCGCATGCCCGCCGCCGCCGAGAGTCCCGTCCAGGAATCTGCCGCCCGAACCGGCATCCAGCGATTCGAGCACCTGCTCCACCATCACTGGTATGTGATAGGCCGCCTGCTCGCTCATCGTCGCCGGGAGTCTGCCCCGCTGGGGTTTTTAATGTAGATTATCACCTCAAATGCATAATTTCTAAATTTGCAAGGTGTTAATCGAATATTTCCGCGATATCCTCGAAGGTGAGGCCGTGTTCCTGTTCGAAAGAGCTGGTGTAGTTTTCCTGGGCCTTGGGGTCCCAGATTTCCACCCGGTCGTTGGCGCCCTGAAAGATCACTTCCTTGCTCAGGCCAGCCAACTCCAGCAGCTCCCGGCTAATCAGGACCCGGCCCTGCTTGTCAGGCTGCACGTCGGTGGCGAACTTGGTCCATTCGCGCAATAAAAAACGTTTTTTCTTGCTGGCGGGCTGATTCTGGATTTTCTCCAGGGTATTCTCGTACTGCTCAGGAGTGTAGAGGTACAGGCAACCGTCCAGCCCGCGGTTGAGCACGTAGGTATCCACGCCATCAGGACGGAACTTGGGCGGCAGGCTGACTCTGCCCTTGGAATCAAGATTGTTTCTGATCCGGCCCCAGTGCCTCATCGAAAACACCCCGGATGCAAAATAAAAAATAAGTTGCGGCGCTTAGGAATCTATTGACACAAATTCCCACTTTTTGCCACACTTTATGAATATAGGGTTAAAACGAGCATTGTCAAGAGGAAATGAAAAAAAATTAAGATACAGGATTAGGTATTATCCACACGGGGCGGGGTAGATTGTTGGCCGGGGAGATTTGAATGCCGTGAGAGTTGCGGGTCCAACTGAGAAAAACGCAGTAAGCCGACAACACGCGGCCGGTAACAGCTGCATCGGAGTTAAAAGGAATTCAATCTTGACCGGGAGAATTCGAATCAGTTGAGGGAAGCGGGGGACAGGAAAAATATGCTGCCATTGCCGGGCAGTTCGCTGGCGCGGAGGAGGCTCAGGCGCTCCGTAAGCGTAACTTCAAACCCGGCGGAGGCGGTTACCTGGCGGCAGTCGATTTTATCCCAGCGGGTAAGCAGCTCGCAGAGGTCTTTGATCCGGCGGTACTCTTCGCGCAGACGGGGACAGTCAGCCAGCCGCTGTCTGGTTCGCCCGGCCTCGAGCCCGTTCAGTTCATCGTCCAAGTAAGCGCTCAACTGAATCAGGCTATCGGCAGGGTCCTGCATCTCACACCGCCTTGACTTGAGAGTTGAACTTTTGTTTGAGTTTGTTTCGAGCCCTGTGGATCCAGATCTTGACCTCGTTCAGCGAGGCCCCCATGATCTCGGCTATTTCCTTATAGGAATAACCGTGGAACTGGCGGAGAATCAACACCGTGCGGTAACGCGGGGAGAGAGTGTTCAGGATCTGCTTGATCTTGTCACCCAATTCCCTGGTGTAGACCTCCTGCTCCGGGTCCGGGCTTTTCTCGTCGCTCAGCACACTGTGGGCGTCCAGCCTGACCACCCCGCCTTCCGGCATCGCATCAAGCTCTACCCTGGGATGGCTTTTCCGCTTGCGGAATTCGTCCAGGCACAGGTTTGTCAGAATCTTGCTCAAGAGAGTGATGAACTTGGCTGTGATCTGATACTTGTGCCTGTACTTGTAGAGCCGGATGAAACCTTCCTGCGAGATATCCTCGCTCAACTCGAGGTCCCTGACGAACCGGTAACAGAAACGCACGCTGTAGTCCTTGTACCGGTTGACTATCTCGTTGAAGGCTTCCTCGCGGCCGGCCTGCAGCTCGAGCATCAACTCTTCGTCGGGAATGTTGTTGAGCGAACGGGGCTTGGCCATCAAAATCGCCCTGTGCTAAAAGTTCAACGTAGAGAGGTGTGTGATGGTTACCAGATTGTGAGAGAAAATCAATCTGGACTAAATGGTATATTTTATCCGCTAAGTGTAGTAAAGCAGTCCAAGAATGTCAAGCATAAATGGTCCGGCAGGCCCTGTTATTCAATGCCTTTGTCCCCTGAAAAGAACGAACTGCAAACATCTGATGGTTTTATTCCGGGCTTGCCCGCCGGGGCCGGATGTCTTAACTTTAGCTTGAAAACGATTTTCGCCATTGATCTTTGCGTGAATAAAACGGCGATTCAGCAATCATTTTTTCGATAAAGGGAGAGGGACTTGAGCCAGGAGAGGCTTGACGTGCTGGCGGTGAGCGCGCATCCGGACGATGCAGAGCTGACTTGCGGAGGGACGCTGATTCGGTGCGCGGATGCAGGTTACAGGGTGGGGGCGCTGGAATTGACGGGGGGGGAGAGCGGCAGCAGGGGCAGCGCCGGCAGGCGCTCCGTGGAGGCCGCCGCAGCCGCTGAAATAATGGGTCTGGCCCTGCGCGAGTCATTGGGCTTGCCCGACGCCGCCCTGGAAGACAGCAGCGAAAACCGGGTTAAGCTGGCCCGGGCGATCAGGCGGCTGGGGCCGCGTGTGCTGATCCTGCCGAATAACGAAAGCTGGCGGCACCCGGACCACGGTGTGACAGTGTCGATGGGACGGGCGGCGGCGTTCCTGGCCGGATTGAAGAAAATTCCCGGCGAGGGCAGCGTCGAACGTCCGGAAAAGATTATCTATTGCCAGGCCTACAGCGAACACACGGCCAAACCCTCGTTCGTGGTCGACATTTCCGAACAGTTCGAGCGTAAGATGAAAGCGGTCATGTGCTACTCCAGCCAGTTCGAGGGCAGGACCGAGGCGGGAGAGCTGTTTCCCAACGGCCAGAGTTTCCCGGAGCTGATCCGGACACACTGCGCCTACTACGGGTCGTTGATCCGCAGGCCGTACGGCGAGCCGTTTTACGTCAGCGAGACCCTGGCGGTGGATGACGTCGTTGCGATGGGCGTAAAATCGATCTGAGACAACCCGGCCCGGCACGGGAGGAGTAAACATGCAGTGTCACGGATGCGGAAACGCTGTCGAGATCGTAGAAAAGGTCGGCAGGGGAGACACGTGCCCGTCATGCGAACGGCCGCTGCGCTGCTGCAGAAACTGTTCGTTCTACGACCCGTCGGCCAGCAACAAATGCCGCGAACCCCAGGCCGAATGGGTGTCCGACCGCGAGGCGGCCAATTTCTGCGAGTATTTCGCTCCATCGGCGGCAAGCAGCAGCGAGGTTGCAGGAAGCAGAAGTGATGAAACCCGCAGGAAACTGGATGATCTGTTCAGCTGAAATGCCCGTCAACAGGATGTGTGGGGGGATGTGAGGCGAGATGAGCGACAAACGGCAGCCACCCGACAGTTTTGTGCCCGCGGATCGCGAATGGGACAGCGAGTTCCTCGACGACGTATTCTCCACCAGCGGGAGCATCGAGGACGAGGCGCTTAAACTGGCCCGCTCGCTGGCCAACCTTACCGACTGCGACAGGGTCCGTCCGCTCAAGGAGCTGGCCCAGATCGGCAGCCTGGAATCGATTGAAAATATTTATCCGTTCTGCCACCGCGGCAGCTCTTTTCTCAGGCGGCTCGCCCGCAATGCAGTGGTCAAAATTATCCTGCGTACGCTGCGGGACGACGAAGAGGAAAAGCTGCTCGGCCTCAAGCAGAAAGATGAACTGCTGGAATTCCTGCTTCAGCAGAGCAAGCAATTGGGAGCCCTGCGGACAATGGAGCTCAGCGACCCTGAGATCCGGCGGACAGTCTACGATATCCTGATCGGGGACGACCGCGAGTTCACGGCCGGCGCGCTGGTGGATATTGTCCGCGACTCAGATGAATGCGTGCGGGCCACTGCTGTTAAGCTGATTGCGGAGATGATGGGTGAGCAGGAAACAGCCCTGCTGGTGCGCCTGCTGTCGGATAACGACCCGCGGGTTAAGGCCAACGTGATCGAATCCCTGGGGACGCTGGGCGACCGGAACGTGGTCAGCCTCCTGCGCAAATACCGTCAGGACAAAAACAACCGGATCAAGGCCACGACTCTCAAAACCCTCTGGGAGTTAAACCACCGGGAGATCATGCCCTATCTTGAGGACATGGTGGTGGAACTGGACCCCGAGGTCCGGTCCAGCGCCGCCTGGGTGATCGGCGAGATCGGACACGGACAGAAGCAGTTCAAGGACCTGTTGCGGCTGCTGGAAAAAGACCCGGACAAATCCGTCCGGCGTAACGTGACACTCGCCCGTGAGAAAATCGAAATGAAGGAGCAGGGGGTCAGGATATTACTGGCCAGCAGCGACCTGCCCAACTGCCGGAAAATCAGCTACAACTTCAGCCTCGAGGGCTACCACACCGAGATCGCCACCAACGGCGAGGACGCACTGGCCGAGGCGCAGGAGCACAGACCCCAGGTGCTGGTAATCGATATCCGCCTGCCGGGCGTCAACGGTCTTGAAGTTGTCCGGCGACTGCGCGAGCAGAAGTGGTTCGAGAGCGCCACGGTAATTGTCTGCACCGATTTCGAAAGCCACCCGCTCGTGGACCGGGCAATCCGGACAGGAGCGAATACGTACATCGTCAAACCCTGCACTTTCGAGAAGATCAAGAGCAAGCTGCGCTATTTCCTGTAAAACCACGCTCCAGCCGAGAGGCTCCCTGGTTCCCCGCCGTATTCAACTTAGTAAGGAGACGGATGTGCCGCTGCACGAGAAATCCTTCGACAAAGGCGAGGTGATCGTCAAGGAGGGCAAGTTCGGCCGCAATTTTTATGTGATCAGCAAAGGCCTGGTGGAAGTGCTGAAGAAGCAGGGCGACAGGGACGTGCCGATCACCGTGCTGGGCCCGACCGAGTTCTTCGGCGAGATGAGCCTGCTGGATCTCGAAACCGGCAAGCACACGGCCACGATCCGGGCGGTGGAGCCGACCGTAGTCCGGGTGATGACCAAGGACGATTTCGAGGGTTACCTGGGCTCGCTCACGCCGGGAGTGCGTAACCTGCTGCGCAGCCTGGCCGCCCGTCTCAGCGATACGAACAAGAAATATTCCGCCAGCGTGCTGGAAGAGAACGACGAGCTGGTGCGCAAGTGGACCAGCGGAAATCTGGACCAGAGCCAGGCTAAACAACTGCTGAGCGCTAATGAAACCCGCTATCAGATCAAGAAATGCAAGTCCGGCCACGTGCTGATCCGCGAGGGCGAGGTCGGCATGAGCGGATACATTATCCGTAAGGGCAAGTTCGAGGTCAGCCGGCTGATAAACGGACGGAAGGTGTTCCTCAACGTTCTAGAGGAGCGCGATGTGGTGGGCGAGATGGCGATTTTCAGCGACAACCGCCGTCATGCCACGGTCACCGCCATCACCGATGCGGAACTGCTGGTCTTCGGCAAACGCGATCTGCTCCACATGGCGCGCAAGTCGTCAATCGAGCTGTTCATCATTATGGACGCTCTCAGTTCCAAGCTCGACCAGACCAACCAGAATTACGGCAAGACGCTGCTGAAATTGAAAGAGGCCAATAAGAAAATCGGCGAGCAAGCCAGGCTGTTGAAGAAACTGCAAGGGGACCAAGGCTAGGGCGGGGCCGGGCGCCGCAGATAAATGACTGGCTGCACTCAGGGCAGGTGCGTGGTCGTGCTTCAAGGTGCTGCTCAGTTTTTTTTCCTGCCCGTGTCCACCAGGTCGAATACGCGGGCATCCACAAATATCTTGAACAGTTCAGGGTCCACTTTCCCCATGTTGACCTCGTCGCCGATAATATCCAGGGCTTTATCCGCCGGGACAGCCGGCTTGTAGGGCCTGTCGGTGGCGGTAAGCGCATCGTAGATGTCGCTGATAGTCATCATCCTGGTCTGGGGCTGGATTTGCTTTGCGTTCACTCCCCGCGGATACCCGCTCCCGTCGAGTTTCTCGTGATGCCCGTAAGCGATTTCGGGAATGCTTTTCAATTCACTGGTCCAGGGGATCTTGGTCAGGAAATTGTAGGTGTGGGTCACGTGGCTCTCGATTTCCAGGCGCTCATCGGTTGTCAGCGTACCCTTGGGGATTGAAAGGATACTCTGTTCACGGCCCTCCAGCAGCGAAAAATCCTTGTCGTCGGGGTCGTTGATCACTATCCCTGCTATTTCTTCCAGAATCGCGAAATCGTCCATGGCCAGCACGCTGGGCTCGTTGGCGTTGATCACCTGTGACAGGTACCGGTCAAGCCGCTCCAGTTTCTCTCGCGTGCTGCTGTCGATCCCCCGGAACTTGTCCAGATATTCCTGTCTGTCACTCGCCAGGGCGATTTCAAGCTTGTCGCGGTCGTTCAGTTTGCGGTAGATCTGGCCGGCGATGTCGAAACGCTGCTTGATCATCTCGAGGTGTTCTGGATAAAGCTTTTTGGCTTTGAGCAGCACGTTTTCTTTCACGCCCACCTTGCCGAAGTCATGCAGCAGCGCGGCGTAACGGATTTCCTTGATCTGGGTTTCGCTAAAATCCATCTCGCGCAGCGGACCCGTGTTTACCCGGTTGATTTTTTCCGCTATACCCACGGTCAGGGTGGCCACCCGCTCGCTGTGACCGCAGGTTGTCGGGTCTCGGGATTCGATAGCTGTCACCGAGGCCTGGACAAAACCCTCGAACAGGTTCTCGATATCCCTGTAGAGCTGGTAGTTTTCCAGCGCCACCGCGGCCTGGCTGGCCAGGGCCTCGATCAGGTTGCGCCTGCTTTCGCTGAATACGATAACGTTCTTTTCCACTTCTTTCGGGCTGGACAGGACAATCTCCGCCGAGGATTTGCGGTTGATCAGCTGGATTACCCCGGTGATCTCGTCCTTCTGATTGCACATCGCCACGGCCAGCATACTCATCGTGCGGTAGTTATTGCTCTCGTCGAACGTCTTGTTGATCGAAAACTGGTAGCGGTCGGGGATATTGTAGCAGTCGTTCAGTACAAGCGACTCGCCGGTCAAGGCTACGTAACCCGCGATACTGTCGGGACCGATCGGTATGGTGAAAGCCTTGAAATCCAGCTTCAGCGAATGCGACAGAGTGTTCGAAAAATGCAGCACTCGCTCGCCCTGTTCGTTTTTCCGGACGATATAAATGCTGCCGGCGTCGGCGGTGGTCACCTCGCAGGCCTTCAGCAGGATCTGATCCAGCAGGCGGTCGATATTGCGTTCGCTCGAAAGCGAGATACCTATCTCGATCAGTTTCTCCAGCTCTCGGCTGCCCTCCAGATGATGTTCCTGCAACTGGGTGATCTGCTGCTGGAGGCTGGCCGATCTCCAGGCTTCGCGGATTGCCACCAGCGCCTGCTTGACTGTGAACTCATTGGTGAGCAGGCAGCTCAAACTCGCCGGTTCAGGACTTTCCAGCTCCCCGTCGCCGATCATCACCACCGGCGCGGAGATACTTGCCGTATCGGCCCGGCGGACAAAGATCTCGAGCAGGCTCGCCCAGCCTTCCTCATCGGCCACGATCACGAACGGGGGCACAAGGCTTGCAGTCTCGGCAAGCGCCTCGGCGCGGACGAGCTTAAATCCAAGTCCAGTCAGTGCGCTCTCGGCCCGGCTCAATTTGCCGTTTTCGGCAAGCAGCAGGGTGCCGCTCATCCCGCCGTTGCCGGTCGCCGCCGATTCCTTTGCCAGCGGGCCTGCTCTTTCAATCTTCGTTCCCATCAGTTGTTCCCGGACTGAAAGTAGAGCAGATGAGGTTTAAGGACCGTGGTCTGCCGGTAAAAATAAGCCCGCAGCCAACTTACTTTATAGTGGACTGAGGGCGCAGTGATAAATCGTATCTTGTCCTGAATGGCCTGCCTGAACTTCATGTCGCCGTTACGGTAGTTAATGCATGCACGTTAAGCTCTTGCCGGAGTGTCTTTGCAAACTTGCGTGGAACTCCGAAATTAAAGCTTGCAGATACGCCGCACCTCGGCACCCTTGACCGTAAATTTCCATTGTCGTAATTTACGGAATCCTTTTAGTATTTGCAACGGTTGGTAAATATTACTGTTTGGTAAACAATGTCTCAAATTGCCGGCCGGGGTCGTCTGGCCGGGAAATGAGCGGTAACCATGCCCGGACGGCAGGGGCAGGATGTGCGCCGCGCCGCGGTTGAACTGCTGGCCGAGAAAGGCGAGATCGAGCTGGACGGCAGCCCGCGGCTGGCCAAGCTCGACAGCAGGGACCGGGCACTGGCCTGTCAACTGGTTTACGGAGTCCTGCGCAACAGGAACCTGCTGGATTATTACCTGGCCCGCTTCCTCAAGAGCGGAGATCCGGCTGAGCTGCCGCCCGTGGTGCTGAATATCCTGCGGACCGCTCTGTTCCAGCACAGATTTCTGGACAGGGTGCCGGACCACGCGGCAGTGAGCCAGGCGGTGGAATTGTCCCGCGCGATGGGCTTCGGCGGACTTGACGGGCTGATAAACGGCGTACTGCGCAGCACAATCAGGGGCTGGGACAGCGTGGTCCTGCCGGATTTCACCAGCTACACCCGCTCTTACCTCGAGGTCCGCCACAGCCACCCGGGCTGGATGGTCAGCCGCTATCTCGACCGGTTCGGCCCCGTGGAGGCCGAGCGTCTGCTGGCGGCGAACAACAAACCGGCACGGCTCGTGTTGCGTGATGAAATCGCGGCCGGGGGCGGGAAAAGCGGACTGGCCGAAATACTGGCCGAGGCCGGGATAGAATTGAGCAGCGGGAAATACTCGCCTGAAGCACTGGTTATAGATACGCCGGGTGTCAATCCCGCCGGACTGGCCGGCTTCGAGAGCGGACTGTTCTACGTGCAGGACGAGGCGGCGATGCTGGTTGGCAGACTGGCCGCCGGTGATGGCGTCCGTGGTCCGGCGCTCGCGGCCTGCGCCGCTCCGGGCGGCAAGGCGACCCATCTGGCCCGTCTGTGCGGCGATGCGGTGATCGTTGCCTGTGACAGCAGCGAGCGCCGGATTGAGCGGATGCTGAAAAACCTGGACCGGCTGAGGTTGACTGACCGGGTTATGATGGCCTGCTGCGATGCGCGCAAACCGGCTCTCAGGCCCCGGAGCGCCTCCCTGGTGATCTGTGATGTACCCTGCACTGGAACCGGCGTCATCCGTCGCAAGCCCGAAATCCGCTGGCGGATCGACCGGGAGGATATCGATTTGTTGGGAGTTCTCCAGTTGGAAATCCTGCGGGTCTCGGCCGGGCTGGTGGCCCCGGGGGGAGCGCTCCTCTACAGTACGTGCTCGCTGGAGCCGGAAGAAAACAGGCAGGTTGTGGAAAAATTTCTGGCCGGCAGCGGCGATTTTAAACTGGACCCGGCTGGAAAATATCTGCCGGAGGAAACTGTCGGGCCGCGGGGTTATCTGGACATGCAGCCCCATGTCCACGGCACCGACGGGGCGTTTGCGGCCAGGATGGTGCGGACCGGCGGATAAAAAAAGATTGACATCAACGGAGAATCCTGAGGTGAGAGACAAGCTGAAAAGTTTTCTGATCTACGTGCTGACCGCGGTGGTGTCGTTCTTCTTCGGTCTCTTTATCCTCGATCAGGTTATCCTGCCGCAGCTTACCGGCGTGGGCCGCGAGGCCGAGGTGCCGGTCCTGACCGGTATGAGCGGGGGGGCGGCCCTGGCCGCCTGCCAGGAGGCCGGGCTGGCGCTCGAGGTCCAGGGCGAGACATACAGCGCTGAGACAGAAGCCGGACTGGTGCTGGACCAGGACCCCGAGGCGGGCCTGACTGTCAAGCAGGGCCGCAGTGTGTACGTGATCCTCAGCCGCGGGCCGGAGATGGTAACCGTGCCGCATGTGGTCGGTCTCACCCAGCGTCAGGCGGCAATCCTGATCGAAAATAACTTCCTGACCGTAGAGCAGGTCAATGCCACCGGCAACACCTCGATAGCGCGGGGACGCGTGGTGGAAGTCGACCCGCCGCCCGGATCGGTGCTTCCCAAGGGAGCGGCGCTCACGATGGTGGTCAGCGAGGGTACGCAGAAAATCAGGGTGCCGTCGCTGATCGATAAGACCCTGGAGGAAGCGCGTAAGATCCTGACAGACGCCGGCCTGGCGATCGGAGAGGTCGCCTTCCAGATCAACCGCTACCTGCCGCCCGGCATGGTTATCGACCAGCACCCGCTGGAACGCACTCCCGTGGCCAGGGATACCGAAGTCGACGTGGTGGTCTCCAGTTCCCGCTAGCCGGGCCTGATCCGCACGTACTCGCAAGTTACTCATAAACAGTTGATTTTTAATGTCCGTACCATTAGATTACTCCCTTTCCGCCGATACACGTGAAAGGCCGTGCGTGGCAGCTGGATAATTGAAACCGGCAACCGGTTAGCGAAATTATGTTCGACGATCTCAGCGAGAAACTGGAAGGGATAATACGCAAACTCGGCGGCCGCGCGGTGCTGAACGAGGAGGCGGTGGACGAGAGTCTGCGCGAGATCAGGCGCGTCCTGCTCGAGGCCGATGTCAACTACAAGCTGGTCCAGGATTTTCTGGCCTCGGTGCGTGAAAAAGCTACGGGTCAGAAAGTGATCAAGAGTGTCAGTCCGGGCCAGATGATGGTCAAGGTGGTCCACGACGAACTCGTGGAAATGCTGGGCGGAAGCAGCCAGGAGTTGAACCTCCAGGGCGACGGGGTGAAAGTGGTCATGCTCTGCGGCCTGCAGGGCTCGGGCAAAACCACCACGGCCGGCAAGCTGGCCCGCAGGCTGAAAAACGGCGGGCGCAACCCGATGATGGTAGCCGCGGATATCTACCGCCCGGCGGCTGTCGAACAGCTCAAGACCCTGGGAGACAGGCTCGACATACCGACTTTTACTCCCGGCGACGGCGAGAAAAACGTGGCCCGGATCGTGGCCGATGCGCTGATCGAGGCCAACCGCACCGGGGTGGACACGGTGCTGATCGATACGGCCGGCCGCCTGCAGATCGACCGGCGGATGATGGATGAGTTGACCGGGCTTAAACAGCAGGTCGCCCCCCAGGAAATCCTGCTGGTGGTCGATGCGATGACCGGGCAGGAAGCGGTCAATATCGCCGAGACGTTCCACCGGGAACTCGAGTTGACCGGCCTGGTGCTGACCAAGCTCGACGGTGATGCGCGCGGCGGTGCGGCCCTCTCGATCTACGGCGTCACCAAAGTACCGATCAAACTGGTTGGTACGGGCGAGGGCCTCGAGGCCCTCGAAACCTTCCATCCCGACCGGATGGTCTCCCGGATGCTCCGGATGGGCGACATCGTCTCGCTCGTCGAGCGCGCCGAGGAGAAAATGGACGCCGAGGAGGCCGAGCGGCTCGAGCAGAAAGTGATGAGCCGCGGCGACATGGACCTGGAGGATTTCCTCACCACCATGCGCCAGCTCCAGCGCCTGGGCTCGATGGAGAGTATCCTGCGGATGCTGCCGGGGGTGAGCAGCAAGATGCTGCGCACGGCTGATCTCGACCCGAAAAAATTCAGACGGCTCGAGGCGATTGTGCTGAGTATGACGCCCCGGGAACGGGCCGGGCCCAAAACGCTCAACGCCTCGCGCCGCAAACGGATCGCATCGGGCAGCGGAACTACGATTCAGGATGTCAACCAGTTGCTCAAGCAGTTTGACCAGATGCGCAAGATGATGAAGCAGATGGGGATTTTCTCGGGTGGACGCGGCGCTGGCAAACTTCCCCTGCGCCGATTCAATCCGCTCGGAAACTGAACGGCGAATGTGAAGAAGGAAAAGATGATTGGTTACTGCGGCTGCCGGTCAATATCAGCGGCCGCGTCAGTGTAAGTAAGGGCAAGTCAACGCAACGGAGGAACACAGAATGTCTGTCAAGATCAGGCTGCGCAGGATGGGCAAGAAAAAGCAGCCGCATTACCGCCTGGCGGTGGTTGATTCGCGGGTGAAGCGCGATGGCCGCTTTATCGAGTTTGTCGGCCGCTATGTGCCCACTACCGATCCGCATACCGTGGAATTCAAGGAGGACCGGCTGTTTTACTGGCTGGGCGAGGGAGCTATCTGCAGCGACACGGTCAGCAGCCTGCTCCGTCAGAACGGCTTGCTGCAGAAGTGGCACGAGCTGAAGGCCGGCAAGGCCAAGGCCGAGGACAAAAAGACAGCCGCCGCCAAGCCTGCCGCCGGCGAGTCTGCCGAAACCGCGCAGGATAGCTGAAATCAGTAGCTGTCGTGGGCCGGTATTCGCTCCGGCTCCGGAGGTGAGCGCTGTCCGAGCGGGAAAACCGATATCTGCTGGTCGCCGAGGTGGTCAAGCCCCATGGGATCAAGGGGGAACTGGGGATCAGGTCGCTCACCGAGCACCCGGACCTCAGGTTTGCGCCCGGCGCCACGCTGTTGCTGGGGCCCGACGAGGCGCAGCTGCGGCCGGCCGAGGTAGAGCGCAGCAGGCCTTTCAAGAACGGATATCTGCTTAAGCTGGTTGCCTGCACCGACCGCGACCGGGCCGAGGAATTGCGCGGCTGGGGACTCTATATCCCGGTTGCTGAGGCCGAGCCGCTGGAGGAAGGCAGCTACTACCATCACCAGTTGATCGGGATGCGGGTCCGGGACGAGCGGCACGGGCTGCTGGGTACGGTGGTCGCGGTAGTGGAAACTCCAGCCCACGACCTGCTTGAAATCGAAAGCCCGGCCGGAAAAAGCTTCTACCTGCCGCTGGTTGACGAATTTGTCCGCGGAGTGGACACCGTTGCCGGGGTGATCGAAACCGGTGTGCCGCGGGAATTGACAGAACTGTGAAGCGATGCTTGCGATTGATCTAATTACCCTGTTCCCGGACTATTTCCGCCAGGTGCTGGAAACCAGTATCATCGGCAGGGCGTGCAGGGACGGGCTGGTGCGATTCCGGGTTGTCGACCTGCGGGAGTTCGCGGTCGACAAACACGGGACGGTTGACGACTACCCGTACGGCGGCGGAGCGGGGATGGTGCTTCGCCCCGAACCGGTTTTCGAGGCGGTGGAGCACTGCCGCGAGTCTGTGGAGCCCAAACCGGATGCGGATAAAAGCAGGGTGGTCCTGCTTTCGGCGCGGGGAACGGCGCTGGACCAGCGCGGGGCGGAACGGTTTTCCCTGCTGCAGCACCTGGTGCTGATCTGCGGGCATTACAAGGACGTGGACCAGCGGGTGGCCGAACATCTGGCCGACGAGGAACTGCGGATCGGAGATTATGTACTCTCAGGCGGTGAACCGGCCGCGGCGGTGGTTGTCGACGCGGTTGTCAGGCTGCTGCCCGGCGCGCTGGGGGATTTCGATTCGGCGCTGGGGGATTCGTTCAGCGAGGGCCTGCTGGGGCCCCCGCATTACACGCGGCCCCGCGAATTCCGCGGCTGGCAGGTGCCGGAAATACTGACAAGCGGAAATCATGAAAAAATAAAGAGATGGCGGGATGAGCAGGCCAGGGAAACAACCAGGAAACAGCGGCCGGATTTACTTGAATTATAAACCGGTTTGATTAAAATTAATAGGTAGTGATAAACGTAAAACCAGCCGCCGCTGAGCAGGCGGCCAGCAAGCGAGGAAAATGATGCATAAGTTGGCGGATGTCGAGAAAGAGTACCTTAAGAAGGCGGAGGATATCCCGAAGTTCTCTTCCGGCGACACTGTCCGGGTGCAGATCTGGGTCCGCGAGGGTAACAAGGCACGGATTCAGACGTTCGAGGGTGTGGTCCTTCAGCGTCGCGGCGGGGGAATCAACGAGACTTTCACCGTGCGTAAGATCTCCAACGGGGTCGGTGTCGAGCGGATTTTTCCCCTGCATTCACCGATTATCGAGAGTATCAAACTGGTGCGACGCGGCAAGGTCCGTCGCGCCAAGCTCTACTATCTGCGCAAGCTGAAGGGCAAGGCGGCCAGAATCAAGGAGCGCCGCACCTGATCCATTTGTATCGGGATGCATCACAGTGCAAAGCGGCTGGCAGGGATTTCTTGCCAGCCGTTTTTTATTGTTGTAGCTTTTTCTGCGGATCCTACCATTCCGTTACCATTCCGATGAAGCGAGTCCCGCCGATGGAGCTTGCCGAGCTGAGCGTACTGGCTATCCGTTCGATGATCGAATCCCTTGACGGCGATATCCCGCCCGGGTTGCTGGTGTCGATGGATGCCGACAGCCGGAGCCAGGTGCGCGAGCTTGCGGGCCGGATTCGCCGCGGGATCGAGCTGGAGGCTGAGCAGCGGCGGGTACAGGAGGAGATGCTTCGGTTAGAACGCAAATACCGGGAGCGCGGCATGCAGCTTATCGCCGGAGTCGACGAGGCCGGCCGCGGGCCGCTGGCCGGGCCGGTGGTGGCGGCCGCGGTAGTGTTCCCGGTCGACTGTGAGCTGCCCCGTGCCCGCGACTCCAAATCGATTCCGGAGCGGCGTCGCGAGGAGCTGTTCGAGCAAATCCATCAATGCGCGCGGGCGGTTGGGGTCGGGCTGGTGGACCATTACCAGATCGACCGGCTTAATATCCATAACGCCAGTATCCTGGCCATGTACCGCGCGGTGGGGCAGCTTGAGGTGGAGCCGGAGGCGGTGCTGGTGGATGGGAAAATGGTGCTGAAAATGGATGTTCCGCAGCAGGCGGTGATCGGCGGAGACAGGAAGTGCCTCTCGATCGCCGCGGCCTCGATTGTGGCCAAGGTCACCCGGGACAGGATGATGGTCGAGTACGAAACAACCTACCCCGGCTACGGGTTCGCCAGGCACAAGGGGTACCCCACCGCCGACCATTTCAAGGCACTGCGCGAGTTCGGACCCTGCCCGATTCACCGCCGCACGTTCGGTGCGGTGGCCGATTGCGGCAGTTTCGGCAAAGGGCTGTGGACCGGGTTCTACGATCTGCTGGCCGGCGCCGCCGACAGCGGTGAACTGGAGGAACTCGCGGCTTCGATCAGGCCGCGCCGCGAGGAACTTAACCCCGGCGAGCTGGCCAGCCTGCGGGCGCTCTACAAACGCAGGCGGGAATTCTTTATCACGGATAGCCAGTAGCTGTAGCACCGCGTAATTTATGAGGTGGAAATGAATAAATACCAGCCCTGCAAGGCCTGCCTGGCCTTTGTGCTATCGGTTTTGCTGGGATTTAATGCCCTGACGGGTGCCGAACTTCCGGCTATCGTAACATATGCCGGCAAAGCTGCCGAGGGTCCGTTCGCCCTGGAGCGCGCAGCCTACGAAGGCGATCTTTCCCGCCTGCCGATCGGCGTATTCGACTCGGGCGTGGGCGGGCTGACCGTGCTGGATGCGCTTATCGCGCTGGATGAGTTCGACAATTCCACCGGTGAGGCCGGACCGGACGGTGTCGCTGATTTCGAGCACGAGCGTTTTATCTATCTCGGCGACCAGGCCAACATGCCCTACGGCAATTATCCGGCGGAGGGCAAAACCGGGTTCCTGAGGGAACTGGTGGTCAAGGATGCGCTCTTCCTGCTGGGCCGCCGCTACTGGCAATCAAGGGAGGCTGAATCCCCCAGCTTCGACAAACCGCCGGTCAAGGCAATCGTGATCGCCTGCAACACGGCTACGGCCTACGGCTACGATGATGTCAGGGCGGCGCTGGAGCAGTGGGGAGTGCCGGTGTACCTGGTGGGAGTGGTCAGTGCGGGAGCCAAGGGCGCGCTGGCGGCCACCGGCGGCGACGGGGCGGTGGCGGTGATGGCCACGGTTGGAACCTGCTCCAGCGAGGGATATGTGAGGGCCGTGGAGAATACCTGGCGCGCCGCGGAACTGGCTCCGCCGCCGGTGGTGCAGCAGGGCTGCCTGGGACTGGCCGGAGCTATCGAGGGCGACAGGAGTTATATCGGAGCCGGCCCGGAGTTCTACAAGGGGCCCTCGCGGCAAAATCCCGCCGCCCGGATCGAGCGGCCGGCGGACTACTACGGTTTCAAACGGGAGGGGCTCGTATTGGTGGGCGACAGTTCGCTGATGCTTAACAGCGTTGAGAACTATGTCCGCTACCACGTGCTGACCCTGGTGGAAAACTACGCCGCCACCAGCCCGGCCATCCCGATAGAGGGCGTTATCCTGGGTTGCACGCACTTCCCGTTCTACACGGAGATGTTCGACGAGGCTTTCGCCAGGCTGAGGGACCTTGAAGTGGAAGTCGGCGGCAGCCTGGTGCGGCCGTACCGGGAGCTGCTGGCCGAGCGGATCGAGTTTATCGACCCGGCCAGGGATACGGCCACGGAACTTTATATCGAGTTGAACCGCAGGGGACTGCTGCTGGGGAGCGCCGGAGACTGCGTGGCCGGCACCGATGAATTCTATATCTCGGTAACCTCGCCCGAAACACCCGCGGCCCGGCTTGAGGGCGGCAACGCGTTCAGCTACGTATACAAGTACGGCAGATCACCGGGCAGGCTGGATGCGGAATATGTCCGCCGTGTACCGATGACCGCCAGGAGCCTGTCGGCTGAGTCGGCGGTGATGGTGCGGGATAAGCTGCCCTCGATCTGGCTCAGGCTGGTGAGGTTCAACTCCGCAAGTCCGCGAGTGGCCGGGACAGCCGCCGCCGACCGGTTGAATTGAAAACAACAGGGCGGCGATTTGTGCCTCAAAACGCCGCCCTGATCTTAGACCTCGTTATCGCCGGAGTGTCTAGCGCACGATCCCGGTGCCCTTCTGCTTCTCCAACTCCCTCTTCAGCTTGGTCTTGCGCGCAAACGCCGGCACCACGGCGAACCTGTCTGTCAGGTCGGTGAGCCCTGGTTAATCCAGCGGCCGCTGAAATCGTGAAAAGTATCTTGGCACCGCTTGCAGCGGCGTCGTTTATCGGCTAATAAATAGTACTTTCTCAAACTGCAGCGAGGACGAAATCTTTGTTGGTTTTTCCAGCATAATCCCAACAAATATTTTCGGGCTGGCGGCTCGCTTCTAATCAGCTTATAGAAAGTGTTTAAGTCCATGACACCAATCTAATTCTGGTGCCAAGCCTTAATCAATCACCTAAAATTAAGCACTCAGCGAGCCGAGCTGTTGCAATTCCAGGATTTCAAAGCCTTTCCCGGCAGCCAGTTCGTGCTCCCGGGGCCCGTTGTAACCCCAGCCGGCCAGCAGCAGCCTAACGCCAAGCCCGCTGCAATCGATCAGATGGCTGACCTTGTCGTCGATAAAGGTCATCCGCCCGAACTCGCAGCCGAATTTTTCCCGCAGCACGGTCAGGTGGGCCCGCTTGCTCGCGCCGGCGCATTTGTCCAGCACGAAGTCCTCGGTGAAATGGTCGAACAGCCCCCAGGCCCGCAGCAGGTCGATCACTGTCTCGCGGTCCTTCGAGGTGGCCACGCTCAGCCTGAAGTTTTCCGCCAGGCGCTCGACAGCGCTCTCGATTCCGGGGTAGGGGGCGTTGAGCGCCAGCCATTGCTCGCGGTGGTTTTCGGCCAGGTCATAGCGCAGGAGATAGAATTCCTCGTGGAACAGGTCCTGCAGCTCCCGGTCCACCGACTGCTTGAAGGAGTCGAATTCCTGCTGGGTGGAAAACGAGCGGCCTTCCTCCACCGCTTTCTGAATCACCAGGTAATCCTCGGAGCGGTTGCTGAGCGGGACAATCCTCTCGACCGCGTTGTAGTGGTCCCGGTGGCTTTCTCTGAATTCATAGATCGTGTCGATAGCGGGAGCCTCGTCCAACTGGCGCTCCAGCGAGGCGTCGACCCGGCCGGCCAGGTTCCAGGTCAGCAGGTACGCTTCCAGCAGACTGTCGCTCAGCACCCCGTCAAAGTCAAGCGCCAACACCGGTTTGCCGTTCTCGGTCATCGTCCCTGCGCTCTAAGTTCCAGGTTCAACTCAACCATCGCCATCGCCGCCGCGCCAACCATCGCCGCCTCGAAGCCCAGTTTGGCCGGCACGATCGGCGCCTTGCGCACGTCGGTGTAGTAGATATAGCGGTCGTAGGCTTTCTGGATGTGATCGAACAGGACCGGGCCGGCCAGGGCGAGTCCGCCGCTGATGACCATCACCTCCGGATCGAACACCATCGCGAAATTGGCCAGAGCCAGCCCCAGGTAGTGCCCGGCCGTTTCGATCACCTCCCGGGCCAGGCGATCGCCCC
>VRUH01000001.1:54541-144926 GCA_019456185.1 Candidatus Glassbacteria bacterium
CCCGTCAGGCCGCTCAGCGATGACTCCCGGCCGCTGTCGATTTCCTCCCGGACCTGGCCGACAATCCCCCTGGCCGAGGCGTAAGCCTCCAGATGGCCCTCCATGCCGCAGGCGCAGCGACGGCCCTCTTTCTGCACCACCGCGTGGCCGATCTCGCCAGCCACATGGTACCCGCCGCGGTGGATCCTGCCGCCGATCACCACGCCGCCGCCGATCCCGGTGCCCAGGGTAACCACCAGCAGATGCTGCTTGCCCGCGCCCGCGCCGAATATCGCCTCGCCCATCACCGCGCACTTGGCGTCATTGTCCACCCAGGTTGGCAGGCCGAAGCGGTCGGCGATGGGGGAGCGGATCTGCCGGCCGGTCCAGTCTGGGATATTGGGCGCGCACTGCAGCACCACGCCGGTTTCGGTGTTGATCACCCCCGGCGAGCCGAGCCCGATCCCGTTGACCCGGCAGCTTCCGGCCTTTTCCAGCGACTGTTCGATACCATCCAGGATATTGCGGATAACCGCGTCGGGGCCGTGTTCGCCGCCGGTGGGGCGGTCGAAATGGTCGATCAGCTCGCCATCGGGCGCCACCAGGCCGAACACCACGTTGGTGCCGCCCAGGTCGATACCGACTGTGCAGACTTTCTCGCTCATCACTAACCTTACACGCAATAAACAGTGAGTTCCAAGAGGGATAGTGTACGCAGCAGCCGAGGGAGAAGAACGCTTTTCGCAATCGGCCGGCCGGACGCAGTTAATCTATACCTCAGGTGCGGCACGTGTCAAACGAAGAGCGGGAAACGCGGGGGGAGGGGATCAATATTGACGGGGATAACTGCCGAGCACGCGGACGAACGCTATTTTTTCCAGTTCATGCACCGCCTCGGCCACGCGCTCGTCGCGGATATGGCCCTGAACGTCGATATAAAACACGTAATCGCCCAGACGGCCCTTCGAGGGCCGCGACTCGATCTTGCTCAGGTTCACGCCCAGGCCGGCCATCTTGCCCAGCATCTCGTGCAGCAGCCCCGGATAATCGACCCTGGGGTAGAGCGAGAGACTGGTGCGGTCGTATCCCGTAGCCTCGGTGGCGTTGGCCGAGATCATCACGAACCGGGTAACATTGTAGCGGTTGTCCTGGATCGCATCGTGGACTGATACGAGTTCATAGAGCTTGATCGCGAGAGCGGGCAGGATCGCGGCGGTTGAGTCGGTCTGGTTTTCGGCCAGCATCTCTGCGCTCTTGCCGTTGCTGCTGGTGAGGATTACCTCGGCAGCGGGGTAGTTCTCGCGGACGAAATTTTCGCACTGGGCATAACTCTGAGGGTGGGCCAGGATGGTAGTTATCCTGCCGCCGGACTTACAGACCGCCAGGTGCTGGACCACGGGATGGACCACTTCGCGTTCGATTGTCAGCTTACTGTTGTTGAGCGTATCCAGGGTCTCGGATACGGAACCGCCGACAGAGTTTTCCAGGGGAACCAGGCCGCGTGCAGCCGCGTTCTTTTCGACCGTCTCGAAAACGTCGCGGATCGTGCGCTGGAAGTCGATATCCGCGCCGGGGTCGATCTTAAGCGCGGCTTCGTGGCTGAACGTACCCCGGGGGCCCAGGATGGAGAGGTTCATCGGTCCTGCCGTCAACTGAGTGGGAACGGCCGCATCGGCGCGGGATGCTGCGCTGAAGTGGAACAGGAACAAAAATAAGACTGGCGGGAGGCAAAGTCAATCATCAGCGGGGAGCCGATAGTCAGGGGTTCGGTACGCGATACGGCGGTTCCACGCTGTCGGCCGGGCTTACCGGCAGGACATGTTCGATGGGGTTAATCCGGGTCACGCCGCTCGGCTGGATCTCCGCGGTGTCTCCCCCGGCGAAGCGCGAGGGATCGAGCACACGGATCCCCACGTCCTCGGGAAGGTACTCGAAGCGGTATTCGCGGTATTTCCACCGCAGCTCATCGGGCCATCCCGCCAGCCACTGCTTGCCGTCGCGGCTGTTGCCGATTCCGATATTACCCAGTCTCAGCAGCAGTTCCTGGAGAAAAGCGGAATAGAACAGGTCGTTCAGCGCGTAGCTTTTCCACTTCTGGTCGTCGCTGAAATTAAACCGCAGGATATTCGGTTCGCGAAACTGCATGTCCAGATCGGCGAAGAATGACTGCCAGAGGCTGTCCTGGCGAGCCAGCAGGTTGATCGCGTAAGCGGTGGTGTAAGCATTGATATTCAGGTAGTCGATCTGGCGGTTGGACTGGGCAAGCGCCTGCAGGATCAGTGCGTCAGGGATTTCATCGAACCGGTCGATCAGCCTGGTGGTATAGCGGTTGAGGCCCATGTTCACGACAATCTGGAAAAAGCCGGGAGGAATCGTATCGGCCAGGGTCACGGGCATGGACAAGGCGTAGTCCACAGAACGCAGCCCTCTCTCAGTCGAATCGGCCGCCGGGGTCGAATCAGATTCAAGCAGCAGCTCTTCCACTGTTTGCGCCTGGACCGGGCAAGCGGCCGGTCCAGCCATCGCCAGGGCGATCAGGGCCGGCAGCAAACCATGAATGATTGTTCCGGGCGCGTTCACGGGCGGCTCACTTGCTGAACATCTTCTGGAGCGCATTGACTCTCTCGGGCTGGACACCCAGGCTTTTGCTTTTGCGGATCAACTGTTTTTCCAGTTTGAGGATATCCTGTTCGTATTTATTGACCAGTTTCTGGCTTTCGGTGGTGGGTTCTTTGGCCATTTCCTTGCGCCGGACGTACAGCAAACCTTTCTTGTTGTTGAGCAGCAGGATCATGTTAACGATTTCGCGTTCGGGGTCGTGCTTGTCTTCCTGGTCGCGGTTGGCTGCGAACTGGTCGGCGAACTTGCGGAACGCATACTCGTCCAGTTTGCTGAAATCGCTTTCGAACTGGTCAACCTGCTCGCGGAGGTTTTCCCAGCGGGTACTGAGTTCCGCGCTTTCCTCGGTCATCTGCGGCAGCATCAGCAGGCTTTCGTCAACCCGGCGCTTTTCATCGTTGATCCGCTGCTTGTCCTGATTGTTGAGCGCCAGCAGGGTTTTGATCTCGTTTTCAAGGTTCGAGCGGCTGAGTTCCAGGTCCAGCTTATCCCCGCCAGTGACCAGACCGACCCTGACCTTGACCAGCTTGAGCTCTTCGATCAGCTCGCGGGTCCGGCTGCGGCGCTGACGGACCCGGACTTTCAGCGCGACAACCTGTTCCTTGCTTTTCTGAGCGTCCATTTCGACGGACTGGACTGCCCGTTCCGCCTGGAGATACCGGTTGTAGGCGGTCTGCTCGGATATGTAGAGGCGCATCAGGTTGACCTTGAATTCGCTGATTTTGCGTTCACGCTGAATGCGGAGCACCATCGTCCAGCCGGCGATAATCACGCCCATCCCTACTACGATGGCACCGAAAACGATCAAGGAACCCATTGTTAATCCCGCGCGCTGGTAAACGAGGTGTGCTTTGCCCGGACATTATCGAGGCAGCCGTCCCGGACAAGAAATAACTTTTCTGCGGGCTGAACAGGCTGCGCATACCGAACGGTATTCTCCAGTTACGATAAGGCAGATATTGAGCATACAGTTAACTTATACAAGCAGCCGAGTTTCGCAACACTTTTCCGGATTAAGTTTCTGATATTTCCGCTGGGTCAGGCCCAAAAAACATATCTTGCACCGATATTCTGTATTTCGGCAAAATCCGGCGATGCTTGACTTTCAGTGGGGGGAGAATTGGACAAAAAACCGGGTGGGCAAGCCCACCCGGTTACGCGGAACTTTAACATCCGGCGAAGCGTAATTTCAGACAGTTTTTTCCGGCGCCTCGGGGATACCCTCCCTGCGGCCGATACCCTCCGGGGTTTTCGCCAGTTGCGCCGGTTTCTGTTTATGGCCGAAAACCTTGCGTTTGAGCAGGTCGCGCTTGAGCAACTGGATTCCCAGCGACGGGTCAACGCCCTTGGGGCAGGCCTCGCTGCAGGCTCCTGCGTAATGGCAGCGGAACAGGCTGTTGGGATGCTCCAGTGCATCGAGCCGCTGGCCCAGACCCTCGTCACGGCTGTCGGCGGCATAACGGAACGCCGCGGCCAGCGCCTGCGGTCCGGTGAACTTGCGGTCGGTGGCATTGGTGGGGCAGGCCGCCAGGCAGGCGCCGCATTTGATACAATAGGCGAACTGGAGGTATTCCTCCAACTCATCAGGGCTCTGGTAATACTCGCCGGAGGGATTGTCCTGCTCGTCGGTGTCCGAGCGGATGAGATAGGGCAGGACACTTTCGTGCTGGGCCATGAAATCGCCGAGGTCCGGGACCAGGTCGCGGATGATCGGGTAGTTGGCCAGGGGACGGACCTCGATGACCTGCGTGCTGATCTCCACTATCTGGGTCTGGCATGTCAGCTGCGGGAAACCGTTAACCTGCATGGCGCAGGAGCCGCAGATACCCATCCGGCAGCTTTTGCGGTAGCTGAGCGTTGGATCCTGGGTTTCCTTGATATGCATCAGGGCGTCCAGGATTGTCATGCCGTGCTTGAGTTCGATCTTGTATTCCTGGAAATGAGGCTCGCTGTCCTTGTCCGGGTCGAAGCGGAGGATGCGGAACGTCATCACCTTGCCCTCGTAATCCTTATGCTGATCCGTCATGATTGCCCTCCCTCAGCCCAGAAAGCCGGCGATTATGGCCCAGGCGCCGTAAAAGAAGAACCCCCACCCGGCCCCCACCAGCAGCACGTTGATTGCTTTACGCGGTCCGGGACCGATAAACGACAGCTCGAACACGATCGAGCGCAGGCCGTAGAGGCCGTGGTACAGGGCGGCGACCAGCAGAATCAGGTAGACTGCCAGGTAGAACGCCATGCCGCTGCGGGCGTCCACCGAGGCGAACGTGAGCACCTCGCCGCGGGGAATCCCGATCAGCCCGCCCACATGCATCACGCCGAAATGAATTCCCAGCACCACCAGCATCACCGCACCGGCTGCCAGGTGCATCAGCCACAGAGTCGATTCACGCATCTCGATCTCCTCTCCGCCTGGTTCAGTGACCGGCAACGATGAAAAATTCCCAGCCGCCGTAGCCGACCAGGGCCGCGGTGGCGATGAACACGGTATAGACTGCCCAGCGTTGCTTGAGCGCGGCGACCGTGAATGGGTACACCGGCCGCTCGGGCTGGCGCATCAGGAATCCGAAATGGGTCAGCAGGAGCCTGATTCCGTTAAGCGCATGGAACACCGCGCAGACGAATAAGAGGAACTCGCCGATCGGCAGCAGCCCCTGGTTGACCAGTCCCATCACGGATTCCCAGTTCGACTGTTCGAGTTTCTGCCCCGTGACCAGCAGGTGCATGGGCAGGTAGAGCAGAACGCTCAGTCCGGTTACCCGTTGCAGGATATAGAGATGCCGCTCTATCCCGTAACGGCCGGCCCAGGCCCAGCCCGGCACTCCCTTAAGATTGGAGTGTGTCTTGGGTTGCAGTTCGGGGAATTTCATCGGTGTTCCTCCTAATATTTCCGTTCCACCGGTTTCCAAGTGTTTATCGTCACGTCGGAATAGCTCAGCCTCGGCCCGTCGGGAGTCCAGTGGGCGATAGTATGCTTGAGCCAGTTGTCATCGTCACGAGTGGTGTAGTCCAGCCTGGCGTGGCCGCCGCGGCTTTCCCGGCGCACCAGGGCGCCGGAGAACGCCACCTCCGCCGCGTCGAGCATGCAGCCCAGTTCCAAGGCGTACATCAGGTCGATATTATAGGCTTTGCTGCGGTCGCGGACCGTGATTTTCCGGTAACGGTCTTTCAGCTCGGCCATTTTTTCCAGGCCCTTGCCCAGACCCTCTTCGTTGCGGTAGACGCCCAGGTTTTCGTCCACGTTACGGCGCAGGTCGCCACGGATCTGGTAGACACTCTCGGCGCCATCGCGTTTCAGCAGGTCGTCGAACAACTCGGCCCTGGCCCTGGCGATCGCCGCTTCCGGAGTTTTTAGATCGCCCTCGCAGCCCTCGACAAATTTCGCGGCTTCCTCGCCGGTGATCTTGCCCCAGACCAGGCATTCGGCCGTGGAGTTGGTGCCCAGGCGGTTTGCTCCGTGCAGGCTCACGCAGGCGGACTCGCCCGCGGCCCACATCCCTTCGACACTGGTCTTGCCGTCGATGTCCGTGTGGATTCCGCCCATGGTGTAGTGGAACACCGGACGAACCGGGATCATTTCCTCGACAGGGTCCACGTCCACGAACTTCATCGCCAGCTCCCGGATGAAACCCAGGCGCTCGTTGATCATGTCCGCTCCCAGATGGCGCAGGTCGAGAAGGACATAATCGAGGCCGTTCTGGCCCTTGAATCCCCGCCTTTCTTTGATCTCGGTAATCATCGAGCGGGAGATGATATCGCGGGGAGCCAGTTCCATCTGCCCCGGGGCGTAGCGCTCCATGAACCGGTCGCCATCGGCGTTGCGCAGGTAGCCGCCCTCGCCTCGGCAGCCCTCGGTCATCAGGATCCCGGTGGGGATCAGCCCGGTGGGGTGGAACTGGATAAATTCCAGATCCTTGAGCGCCACTCCGGCCCGGTAGGCCATCGCCACCCCGTCGCCGGTGACAGCATGGCTGTAGGTCGTGAACCCGCTCATCCTTCCCGCCCCGCCTGTACAGATAATCAGCGTCTTGGCAAGCATCACGTGGAACTCGCCGGTGGCCAGATCAAATGCGGTCAGGCCGCGGAACTGGTTGTCTTCGACCAGGATCGAGGTCACGAACCACTCGTCGTAGCGCATGGTGTTCTGGTAGCGGGTCAGGGTGTCGAAAAGGCACTGCATCTCGAAGAACCCGGTTTTATCGGCGGCGAAGGTGGCGCGGGGATAACCGTGCCCGCCGAACGCCCGCTGGTCGATCCGGCCGTCGGGACGGCGGCTCCAGGGGACACCCCAGTGCTCAAGCTGCCTGATCTCCTCTGGGGCGGCCTTGACAAACCGGTAGACGACATCCTGGTCGGCAAGGAAATCGCTGCCCTTGACCGTGTCCCAGGCGTGGAGGTCGAAACTGTCGCCCTCCTCCGGGCGCAGCATGGCCGCGGTGCCGCCCTCGGCAGCCACAGAGTGAGAACGCATGAGCTGCACCTTGCTCACCAGGCCGATGTCGATCTTGCCCCCGGTAGCGATCGAGGCCGACAGGGCAGCTCTCAGCCCGGCAAGACCGGAGCCGAGGATGAGCAGGTCATGAGTGATTATCTCTGCCATTGGCTAACTCCGGTAAGACGAAGTAAATGAGGGGAGTTGCTTGGAATCGATCGATTTTCCGGCTGCTTGAAGCAGGTGTTAGCGCAATGCGTAAGCGCATAGCATCACTTGAAAGCCGGTAACTTCGTAACCATGTCTATCTCAACGCTCCGGAGCGGTCCGATGTTGCGCGGCCATGGAACCTGATGGAATCAGACCGGATCGTGACCGGAGCACCCGGGCCGCTGTGCGCAGCGATGCGTTATCTATCAAAGCAGTGCGATATTGACCGGTTCTTTCAGGCGGGTATTTACCGGGAAATGCAAACGTCACTATACTACAACTGCACGAAAAGGGAAGTCAAGGGTAATAATTTCTCAAACTGCCGGAAATCACCTCCGGCGGCGGGGGCCGGAAGAGTTGCCAACTAGTTGACAAACACGTTGTCTGATAGTATCTTAGATTGCACGTAGGAGCACATCCTGGACATGGCGCGTTACGCTGTTGCCGGGGTGTCCGAGGCTGATTGCTCGTAACAAGATGACAGGTAGGGAGTTATCGCAGTTCCTGCCGCTTTTTTAGAACCGCCGAATGAAATGTCTGAATATTTTCAGATGATGGTGAGAGAGCCCGTGCAGTAATATTGAGCAGGCATACCCTTGCGGAGCGGATAAGTACAGTCCGCTTTTTTTTATAGATTTTATTGGCAATCCGGCAGGATTTTTATTATGCTGTTACCCCTTTACTCGGACGGCTAGGAGGCCTGTGAGTACTAAAAACGTACGCGTTAACAGTCAGATCCGCATATCTCCGATACGCCTTATCGATGACGAGGGCAACCAGGTTGGCGTTGTCGAGCTGGAGGAGGCACGGGCAATGGCCCGCGAGCGCGAACTGGACTTGGTTGAAGTTGCGCCGAACGCAAGGCCGCCGGTGGTCCGGATCATGGATTACGGCAAGTATAAGTACCAGGAAAATAAAAAAGCCAAGGAAGCTAAGAAAAAGCAGCATGTGGTCCAGTTGAAAGAGATCAAGCTGCGCAGCAAGATCGACGACCACGACCTGGATTTCAAAATGCGGCATGCCCGCAAATTTCTGGAAAAGCAGAACAAGGTCAAGGTCACCATGGTGTTCCGGGGACGGGAAGTGGTGCATAAAGAGCTGGGCGAGGATGTGCTGCACCGCTTTTTCAACGAGGTCGGTGATCTGGCGGTCAAGGAAAGCGAGATCAAGATGGAAGGCCGCAACATGATCCTGGTCCTGATACCCAAGAGCACGGATAAAGGCGATAAAAGCAAGGTGTGATGCAACAAAATTCAGTCAGGCCGAGATACGACACTGCGGCTGTGAAGCATTGAACATGAAGGAAGAGGTGTTATTGTGCCCAAGATGAAAACGCGCAGGGCCGCGGCCAAGAGGTTCAAGAAGACGGCTAACGGCAAGATCCGCCGGAAGAAAGCCTTTGCCAGCCACATCCTGACCAAGAAAGCGCCCAAGCGCAAAAAAAACCTGCGCAAAGCCACCCTGGTCGACAAGTCCGACCACGAGAGGGTGGACAGGATGCTGCCGTACCTCTAACGGAAACGCGGCGGGCTAAGCGGTTGAATCAGTCGCAAAAGTTGAAAGGATAGAAAATGCCTAGAGTTAAAACCAATGTCGCCAGTCACAGGCGCAAGAAAAAGATTCTCAAGGAGGCCTCCGGCTACCGCGGCGGGCGCAGCAAACTGCTGTGCACGGCACGCGAGGCGGTCGACCGGGCGAAGCGCTACTCCTATATCCATCGCAAGCAGAAAAAGCGTAATTTCCGTGCCCTGTGGATCCAGCGGATCAATGCCGCGACCCGGTTGTCCGGCATGTCCTACAGTCGCTTTATCGACGGGCTGAACAAGGCTGGAGTCGAGATCAACCGCAAGGTGCTCGCGGACATGGCGGTCCACGACCCACAGGGGTTCGAGAAACTGGTACACACCGCGCAGGGCAAGTGAGCGCTGATCCCGCTTCCGTCCGGACGGTCAAACCAGCCGCCGGCAATCAGGCAGTAATCTTCACCTTAAAAACCGCCGACCACGCATCGGTTTCCGACCGGATTCGCGCTCGCTTCCAGCAGGAACAGGGCCGGATTCCAGCCTTTTCAGGGAGCCGATAAACGTCGCGGTTTTTTTGTTTCTATGATGTATTAGCCAACAGCAGGCAGAGGCGTTTTAAGATGGCTGGATTGCTCGAAATAATCGACCGGATTGCCGCTCAGGCCCCCGCCCGGATCGAGCGGGCGGACGACCTGGACAGCCTGGAAGCGCTGCGGCTGGAATACCTGGGCCGCAAGGGCAGTCTTACACAGGCGCTCCACGGCGTCAAGGACGCCGCCCCGGACGAGCGCCCGCAGATCGGCAAAGGGGCTAACCTGCTCAAGACCAGGCTGTCCACGCTTATCGACCGACGGCGGGAGCAGCTCGAGCAGCAGGAAGCCGGCCGCCAGCTTGAAGCCGACAGGATCGATATAACCCTGCCGGGCAACAGGCTGTGGACCGGCTCGATCCACCCGCTGAATCAGGTGCTGGAGCGGGTCAACGAAATTTTCTTCGGGATGGGTTTCGCCCTGGCCGAGGGGCCCGAGGTCGAGGACGAGTTCCATAATTTCGATGCGCTCAACACCCCGGAGAACCATCCGGCCCGCGCCGAGCAGGACACGATGTACCTGGAGGGCGGAATGCTGCTGCGCAGCCATACCTCACCGGTGCAGATCCGCCATATGCAGGCGCACCAGCCGCCGGTCAGGATTATCGCACCGGGGCGCGTGTTCCGCCGCGACACTCCGGATGCCACCCACAGCCCGGTGTTTCACCAGGTCGAGGGCCTGTATGTGGACGAGCGTGTCACGTTCGGCGACCTGCGCTACACCCTGGAGCAGTTCGCCGGGCAGATGTTCGGCTCGGGCGCTGAACTGCGCTTCAGACCGTCGTTTTTTCCGTTCACCGAACCGAGCGCCGAGGTCGATATCCGTTGTATTTTCTGCCGCGGCAAGGGCTGCAAAGTCTGCAAGCAGGTGGGCTGGATCGAGCTGCTCGGCTGCGGGATGGTGGACCCCAACGTGTTCGACGCGGTCGGTTACGACAGCGAGCGCTACACGGGATTCGCGTTCGGACTGGGTATCGACCGGATCTGCATGACATTCAACGGGGTCAACGACATCCGGCTGTTCCTGGAATCTGACATTTCGTTCCTGGCCCAGTTCTGATTGGCATTTATTCGAGTTTCATTAGGTTATCCGGCAAGCGGAAGACACAATCCGGAATAGAGTATTATTTCAGCTATGAGACAAAATGGACGTCAGCTATAACTGGCTTAAATCGCTGATCGATTTCGAGATCGAGCCCCACGACCTCGCCGAGCGTCTGACCATGAGCGGCCACGCGGTCGAGGAAATGAGCCGTCCCGGCGAGGGTCTGGAGGACGTGGTAGTGGCGCGGGTAACCGCCGTGCGCGAGCACCCCGGCGCCGACCGTCTCCGCCTGGCCGAGGTGGACTGCGGCGCCGCTGAACCGGTGGTGGTAGTCTGCGGGGCGCCCAACGTGGCCGAGGGCGGAACCTATCCGCTGGCGCCTGAGGGAGCTGTGCTGGCTGGCGGGTTCAAGGTCGAAAAGGTAAAAATCCGCGGAGTGGAAAGCCGCGGGATGCTCTGCAGTGAACGGGAACTGGGGCTCAGCGACGAGGCCTCGGGCCTGATGGAGTTGCCCGGCTCGCTCGAACCGGGCGCGCCCCTGGCCGAGGCGCTTGGTCTCGACGACTGGCGGCTGACTCTCGAGGTCACCGCCAACCGCGGGGACATGTGGAGCCACCTCGGCGCGGCCCGCGAAATCCAGCCCTTCTGCGGTAACAAACTCACTCTGCCGCCCTCACAACCTGAGGAAACCGGCCCGGCGGTCGACACCCTGACCTCGGTCACCCTGGAAGACCCGGAAGGCTGCCCGCGCTATATGGCCCGGGTGATCACCGGCGTCAAAGTGGGGCCCTCGCCCGACTGGCTGGTACGCCGGCTGGAGTCTGTCGGCCAGCGCAGTATCAATAATGTGGTCGATGTCTCCAACTTCATCCTGCTCGAATTGGGCCAGCCTCTTCACGCGTTCGACCTGGACAAACTCGGCGAAAACCGGATTGTGGTCCGCCGGGCGGGCGACGGGGAACGGATCAAGACCCTTGACGGTGTCGGCCGCTCCCTGGACTCGTCGATGACCGTGATCGCCGATGCAGGCAGGCCGGTGGCGGTGGCCGGGGTGATAGGTGATCTGGCGACCGAGGTCAGCGAAAACACGACGCGGATCCTGCTGGAATGCGCTTATTTCGACCCGGCGACCAACCGAAGTACCGCGCGCAGGCTGGGGATGTTCACCGAGGCCAGCCGCCGTTTCGAGCGGGGAGTGGACTACGGCCTGATGCCCTACGCTGTCGACCGCGCGGCCAGGCTGATCGCCGGGGTTTCGGGTGGCGAGGTGGCTGTCGGTGTTATCGATATTTATCCCGAGGAGATCGCCCCGCCCTCCGTAACTCTTCGCGCCGGGCGTGTGGAGCGGCTTCTGGGTCTGGCGCTGACGGACGACGAGATAACGGAACTGCTGGAATCGGTGGATTTCAATGTCTCCAGGGAACAGCCTGGCGAATTTAAGGTGAAAGTGCCCACCTGCCGCGCACTGGACGTGACCCGCGAGGCCGACCTGATCGAGGAGCTGGCCCGTCTCTACGGGTACAATAAAATCCCGGTTCCCGATAAAATGACGGTCAGCCACGAGGGCACGGGCCGCGGCGGTCACTACTGGGAAAACCTGATCCGTTCCCGTCTGGCCGGCATGGGTTTCCGCGAGGCGATGACCACCACGTTCACCGGCTCCGGGAAAGTGGAGAAAATTTTCGGCGCGGGCCGGTTCGAGCCGATTAAATTCCTCATGCCCATGTCCAGCGATATGGACGTGCTGAGGCCCAGCCTGCTGGTAACCCTGCTCGACTGCGTGCGGCACAACATCAATAACCGTCACCGCGACCTGATGCTCTTCGAAATCGGCAACGTGTTCGCCCGCGAGCCTGGTCAGCGGGATACCGGCGAAACCCGACGGCTTGCCCTGGCTGTTACCGGCCGTACCAGTCCAGTGCACTGGAGCGGCGAAGCTGCCGAATGGGATTTTTTCGCGCTCAAGGGAGTGATGGAAGCCCTGTTCGCCAACCTCAGGCTCCCGTTGCCGGAAATGAAGCGCGGCGGTGACAGAATTCTGTTCGAGGCCCGGCGCGCGGAGATCTGCATGGACGGGAACCAGGTCGGCCAGATCGGCCTGCTCGATCCCGGCCTGGCCCGTGATCTGGACCTGGAGGAACAGGACGTTTTCCTGCTGGAACTCGATCTGGCTCCGCTGCTTGGTTCCACAGAAATGCCGTCCTACAGGGAAAGTTCTCCTTATCCTGGCATCCGCCGGGACATGTCTATCCTGGTCGATCTCGCGACTCCGGCCGGTGAGTTGATGAGCGAAATAAGCTCGACCAGCGAACTGGTGCGCGATGTGACCGTGTTCGATCTTTACGAGGGAGAACACGTGCCCGAGGGTATGCGCAGCCTCGCCTTATCGGTGGTGTTCCAGAGCCTGGAGCGGACGCTGGTCGATAAGGAGGCCGACAAGCTGTTCGAGGAGATTTTCGGCAGGCTGGTCGCCAGGTTCGGCATCAAGCCCCGCTGAACCGGTAATTGTGAAAGCTTATAATTCCTGTTGAATATTTAATCGGCCGGTCTTAGATTGGTTGACGAACCTGTTGACGGGGAAGCCTGCGAATGCCTCCAGCACTGGATAAGCTCGAGCAGCGTATCAGGGAACTCACCGGGTTGATCGACCAGCTCCGGGACGAGAACGATTCGTTCCGTCGCGCCGCCGCCGAGCTGAACGATCAGGTCAGCAGCGAGGATGCCCTGGAGCAGATCGAGCAGCTCAGGCGTGAGAACAGCCGGCAGCGGAAACTGCTTGTAACCGCCGATAAACGTCTGGGTTCTGTGCTCGAGGAGTTGGAAAAGCTGGTGGACGGCGGCAAAACCTGAGCCGGGGCTGTCGAGGCGCAGGAAGGCATGCGGGACTGGCTGGCGGCTTGTTGACTTCCGGTTTCCTTTGATTTAAATTTGATCAGCAGTGCCGAAATATTTTGGAAAATAGTACGTTAGCTGGATTGCTCCATAACTTTTTACTTGTTAATCGCGCTAGGTTGCGAACTAGACTGCTATGGTAGATGATAAATCCACTTCGATGAGAGTGACTATCTTCGGAGAGACCTACAATATTAAAAGCCAGGCTGACCAGGAATATACGGTCAGCGTGGCTGAGCATGTCGACCGGACTATGAAACTGATCAAGGGCCAGGTCGGGATGCAGGACCCTCTGAAGATAGCGATCCTAGCGTCTATGTCGATAACCGATGATCTGTTCCAGACACGGGATAAAGTAGAGAAGCAGGATCTTGAAATTGAAAACAGGTGTAACTCTTTACTCAATCTGGTAGAAGCCTATCTGGATGAACAGACAGAGCAGGAGCCGGTAAAAAGTTAGCCGCCGGTCTCCGGGCAATAGACAGGGATTATTCCCCGTCTGCGCGTGATTAACATTTGATCCTACAATAGACCGATGGGAGCTGGCTTCAGCGGATGACCTCACGCCCTGCATCGTCGGGGACTTGGGATTACGCTGGGAGGCATCCCACCCTGCAATGCAGGGGTCTACAGTTATCACGTGCGGCGGGGTTTCTTTTTTTGGTGGGCGTATGGCTGGCCATGACCAGGGATTGAGCTTTTAATGATATCGCTTAAAGCCGCGGATAACCCGCGACAGTATACATAAATCGCCGTTGCGCCGGGAGGGGCGGCGGCACTTAATGCCCCACATTAATGTGAATGCCGGAGCATAAATGTTCTCAGACCTGTCAATTTTATTGCCGATGGTCGGGATGCTGGTATCGGCAGTGGTCGTTTTCCTGCTGGGATTCTGGGTCAGCAAGCGCCTGGCCCGCAGCAAGCAGCAGGACACCGAGTCCCTGACCAGGAAGATGCTGGCCGATGCCGAAAAAGAGGCGGAAAATACCAAGAAGTCCGCCGAGATCGAAAGCAAGGAAAAATACTATCAGGCCCGGCTGGATTTCGAGCAGAAAACAGAGGGAAAGCGCAAGGAACTCGAGAATATCCAGCGCCAGATCCAGGAGCGGGAAGTAAACCTGGACAAGAAACTGGACATTGTCGATAAGAAAGAGGCTGAAGCCGCCAGGCTCAGCGAGGAAATCAGCATCCGCGAGCGCGTGGTGCGCAGCAAGGATGAAAAGCTGACCCAGCTGATCACCGAGCAGAACTCCCGACTGGAGCGGATCGCAGGCCTCAGCGCGGAGCAGGCCAAGCAGGAGCTGATCGAAAACCTCAAGGAAGAAGCCCGGATCGAGGCCGCCCAGTACATCAAGGACATCAAGGACAAAGCCTCCCGCGACGCCGAAAAAGAGGCCAAGCAGATTATCACCCTGGCGATCCAGCGCTGCGCCGCGGACCACGTGGTCGAATCCACGGTCAGCGTAGTCAATCTGCCGTCCGATGAGATGAAGGGCCGGATTATCGGCCGCGAGGGCCGCAATATCCGCTCCTTCGAGATGGCCACCGGGATCGATGTCATTATCGACGATACGCCCGAAGCGGTTATTCTTTCCGGCTTCAGCCCGATCCGCCGCGAGGTGGCGCGCCTGGCCATGGAGCGCCTGATCGCCGATGGCCGGATCCACCCGGGCCGGATCGAGGACGTGATCGAGAAATGCCGCAAGGAGGTCGAGGAAAAAATCCAGGCCGCCGGTGAGGAAGCCTGCTACGAAACCGGTGTCCACGGGATGCACACCGAACTGGTCTCCCTGCTGGGACGGCTCAAGTTCCGCACCAGCTACGGCCAGAACAACCTTCAGCACGCCAAGGAAGTGGCTGTGCTCTGCGGGCTGATGGCCGCCGAACTGGGGCTGGACGTGGATCAGGCCAAGCGCGCCGGTCTGATGCACGATATCGGCAAGGCGGTGGACCACGAGACCGAGGGCACTCATACGGAGATCGGTCTGGAGCTGGGCCGCAAGTACGGCGAGCCGGAGGCTGTGCTGGACGCGATCGCCAGCCACCACAACGACTCCGAGCCGCAGACCCTGATCAGCGTGCTGGTCCAGGCCGCGGATGCTCTTTCCGGGGCCCGTCCCGGCGCGCGCCGCGAAACCCTGGAAACCTATATCAAGCGTCTCGAAAAGCTCGAGGAGCTGGCCGACGGGTTCAAGGGCGTGCAAAAAGCCTATGCGATCCAGGCCGGCCGCGAGATCCGCGTAATGGTTTGTCCCGAGGAAGTGGACGACAAGTACAGCGACGTGCTGGCCGGTGAAATCGCCCGCCGGATCGAAAAAGAGCTCGAGTACCCCGGCCAGATCAAGGTGCTGGTGATCAGGGAAACAAGGTCAGTGGATTTCGCCAAGTAAGGCAAACCGAACGGAGCGGAGTTTGCGTATTCTATTTATCGCCGACGTCTTTGGTGGCCCCGGCCGCAAAGTTGTCGGCGCTTTATTGCCCGATCTGCTGGATGAAAAACAGGTCGATTTCTGCATTCTGAACGCTGAGAACGCCGCCGGCGGGTTCGGGCTTACCCCGGAACTGGCCGAGGAGTTCTACGAGTTCGGCATCGACCTGATCACCACCGGCAACCATATCTGGGACCGTAAGGAAATCTACCCTTTCCTGGAAAACCGGCGGGACATCCTGCGTCCCCTCAACTATCCCCCCAGCAATCCCGGCCGCGGAGCCGGCCTGTACCATCTCGATGACGGCCGAACGGTGGGCGTCATCAACCTCGAGGGCCGCGTGTTCATGCGTGATCTCGACTGCCCGTTCAGAACCGCGCTGCCCGCGATCGATAAGCTCAAGGAAGAGACCTCGATCGTGATTGTCGATTTCCACGCCGAGGCTACGGCGGAAAAAGTGGCCCTGGGCTGGTATCTCGACGGCAAGGTGAGCGCCGTGATCGGCACCCATACCCATATCCAGACAGCCGATGAGCGAGTACTGCCCGGCGGAACCGGTTATATCACCGATGCGGGGATGAGCGGCTCAATCGACGGGGTGATCGGGGTCAAAAAGGAGCTGGCGATCAAGCGTTTCCTGACCCAGACTCCCAATCGCTTCCAGCCCGCCGACAGCAACCTGGTGATGATGGGCGTGCTGCTTACGGTCGATGAGACCGCCGGCGACACCGATGAGATCGAGCGGTTCCAGATCCCCATCGGCGAGTAACTGACCGCTGGCGTCTTCCGGCCATTCCGATTACTTTCCTCTGTACAATAACATTAAGCCGAAATTGTCCGTATCGTACCTGAATCATGCGGGGAGGAGTGTTGCCATGACTGCCAGGCTTATCGATGGCAAAGCGATTGCGGAGTCTATCAAGGGGGAACTCAGGGGCAGGGTCGAGGCGCTGGCCGCCGGGGGCGTGCAGCCCGGACTGGCCACCGTCCTGGTGGGCGATGATCCGGCCAGCCGGGTCTACGTGGGCATGAAACAGAAAATGTGCGCCGAGCTGGGCATCCTCTCCGTACCCCACCCCCTGCCGGAGTCCACCAGCCGGGAAGAATTGCTGAAACTGGTCGACAAGTTGAATAACGATGACAAGATCCACGGAATTCTGGTCCAGTTGCCCCTGCCCGGACAGATCGACGAAAAGACCGTGATCGAGGCGATCAGCCCCGCAAAGGACGTGGACGGTTTCCATCCGGTCAGCCTGGGCCGGCTGGTGATCGGCATGGACGGTTTCCGGCCCTGCACTCCGGCCGGGATCCAGGAACTGCTGGTGCGCAGCGGGGTCGATCTGGCGGGCAAGGAAGTGGTGATTGTCGGCCGCAGCAACATTGTCGGCAAGCCCCTGGCCAATATCCTGATCCAGAAGGCCGATGGGGCCAACGCCACGGTCACTGTGGCCCATAGCCGCACCAGGGACCTGCCCGCTGTAATCCGCCGGGCCGATGTGCTGGTGGCGGCGATGGGTAAGGCCGAGTTCATCCGGGCCGATTGGGTCAAGCCCGGCGCGGTGGTTATCGACGTGGGCACCAACCGGGTTGACGATCCCGGCAAAAAACGCGGCTACCGTCTTACCGGCGACGTCAAGTTCGACGAGGTCAGGGAGGTCGCCTCGCTGATCACCCCCGTCCCCGGCGGCGTGGGCCCGATGACGATTATCATGCTGATGACCAACACGGTGATTTCCGCCGAGCGCAGGGCCGGCGCCTGAGGAGGCAACTCTGGAATACCGGGTTTACACGGTCAGCGGACTGACCGCCGATGTCAAGTACCTGATCGAAAGCAATTTCCCGCCGGTGTGGGTCGAGGGCGAGATCAGCAATTTCACCCATCACCGCTCCGGGCACATGTATTTCTCGCTCAAGGACGAGCAGTCCACCCTGCGCTGCGTCTTTTTCAAGCAGAACAACTTCCGCCTCGCCTTCGAGCCGGAAAGCGGGATGAAGGTGCTGGCGTTCGGCGAGTTGAGTGTCTACGAGCCCAGCGGGCAGTACCAGCTCAAAGTGGTCAGGCTTAAGCCGTTTGGTATCGGCGAGCTGCAGCTCGCCTTCGAGCATCTCAAGGAGCGGCTGGCCGCCGAGGGCATCTTCGACCCCGAGCGCAAGCGCCCGTTGCCCGGTTTCCCGGCTACCGTCGGCGTGGTAACCTCGGCCACCGGCGCGGCGGTACGGGATATTATTTCGGTTATTTCCCGCCGCTGCCCGCCCGTGCGGATCGTACTCTGCCCGGTCAGGGTACAGGGCGATGGCGCGGCGGAGGAAATCGCCCGCGGGATCGAGGCGTTCGGCCGCTGGGGTGAGGCCGATGTGCTGATTGTCGGCCGCGGCGGCGGCTCGACCGAGGACCTGTGGGCGTTCAACGAGGAGATTGTCGCCCGGGCGATTTACGATTCGCCGGTGCCGGTAATCAGCGCGGTGGGCCATGAGACCGACTTCACGATCGCCGACTTTGTCGCAGACATGCGCGCACCAACTCCCAGCGCGGCTGCCGAGTTCGCCGTCCCCGCCGCCGCCGAGCTGACCGCGGGAATCAGCAGCCTGGCCGGACGGATGACCCGGGTGATCCGTGATGAGTTCGAGCGCGCCTGGCAGCGGGTGGACGGATATGAAAGGGGAATGTCGCCGCGGCGGCTGGCGCAGAGGCTGGCGAATCAGCGCAACCGAGTGCAGGCACTGGTCAGGATGATGGCGGCCTGCCAGCACGCCAACCTGTCCGCCAACGCGGCGCGCTGGAACGGTATCCGCCGGGAACTCTCGGCGCTGAACCCGGCGGCCGTGCTGCAGCGGGGATTCGCTGTCGTCCGAAACGAGAGCGGCGAGCTCCTGCGCAACACCGGCAGGGTGAGGCTCGGAGAGTTGCTGGAACTGATACTCGCCGGCGGCAAGCTGGGCTGCCGGGTGGAAAGGATAGATTCAGACAGCGCGCAGCTGGCGACCGACGGCCGGTTGCCCGATCAATTCATTCACGCCCGGCACAGGCGGCCGGTGCGGGGGCGCAGCAAATGAGTCCAAAAAAGAAGCAGCAGGATTTCGAGCAGCTCTATGCCCGGCTGGAAGAGATTGTCTCCAGCCTCGAAGACGAGCAGCTGCCGCTGGAGAGTTCGATCGAGCTGTTTACCGAGGGCGTGGAGCTGGCGCTCGAGGCACGGGAGCGGCTCGAGGGCGGTGAACAGAAAGTCCGCCAGTTGATCGAAAAGCTGGAGGGCGGGTTCGAACTGGAAGATTTTCAGCCGGATGCGGAGTAATTTGAGATGGATCTGCAAGCTTACCTTGCGGCCGAGAAACGCGAGGCCGATGTACGCCTGGCTGAGATGGCCGATAGCTGGCGCGTAAATTTCGCGGTTGGAACCGGTCTTGCCGATGCCATGCATTACAGCCTGACAGCGGGCGGCAAGCGGATCAGGCCCATCCTGGCGATGGCCTCCTACCGCGCGTGCGGCGGCGGCGACGAGCGCGCCTGGCGCGGAGCGCTGGCCCTGGAGCTGATCCACACCTACACGCTGATCCATGACGATCTGCCATCGATGGACGATGACGACTACCGTCGCGGGATGCCGACCTGCCACCGCAGCTACGGTGTGCGCACCGCGACACTGGCCGGCTCGGGGCTGCAACTGGCCGCGTTCGAGGAACTCTCCGGCTGCTGCCGGGAGCTGGAACTGGATGCCGGAAGCTCGGCCGCCGTGGTTGCCGATGTGGCCTCGGCGGTTGGCGGCGGCGGCGTGGTTGGCGGCCAGATAGTCGATCTGGAGAGCGAGCGCAGGAAGATCGGCCGGGACACGCTGCACTATATCCACTCCCATAAGACCGCCGCCCTGCTGAGAGTGTCCTGCACTCTCGGCGGCCGTCTGGCCGGGGCGGAAGATCACAAGGTTGCGGCACTGGCCGCCTACGGTGAGGATATCGGGCTGGCTTTCCAGATCGTCGATGACCTGCTGGACGTCGAGGGAAATTCGGCCGAGTTGGGCAAGACGGCGGGAGCCGACCAGGCGCGCGGCAAGGCCACTTTCCCTGTCCTTTACGGAATGGATGAGAGCCGCCGGCTGGCCGCAGAGGCCGTCGAGCGGGCATGCTCCCGGCTGAACGGGGCGAGGCTCGATCCCCACGGAGTACTTTCCGCGCTCGCTGGATTTATCCTCGAACGCTCGTCATGAAGACTTCCTGGCGGAATCACTTGATCGAGTCAGGGCTGAGGGTTAGATTTATTCTCAGCAAGTGATCCCGGACGCCAGCTTACGAAATATCATGAAAGGAGCCAGCTTTGGACGTCAGGCCGGGCCCCAGGCTTGAAAAAATAAATGGTCCCGACGACGTGAAGAGACTCCAGGTCGAAGAACTCGAAGAGCTCTGCCAGGAGATCAGGGAGTATCTAGTCAGCGTAGTCTGCACCTGCGGAGGCCACCTGGCCCCAAATCTCGGCGTGGCGGAACTGACTGTCGCCCTGCACCACGTTTACGACCTGCCGGCGGACAAGATCGTCTGGGATGTCGGCCACCAGTGCTATGTCCACAAGATCCTCACCGGCCGCCGCGAGGCGTTCCGCAAGCTGCGCCAGGAGGGCGGAGTCAGCGGGTTCCCGGACCCCGGGGAAAGTCCGTGCGACGCCTATGTCACCGGGCACGCCAGCACCTCGATCAGCGCGGCTATCGGTTATGCCTCCGCCCGCGACCTGGCGAAGGAAAATTTCCGGGTCGTGGCCGTGATCGGCGATGGCGCCCTGACCGGCGGACTGGCTTACGAGGGAATGAACAACGCCGGCGCCAGCGGGCGCGATATCCTGGTGATCCTCAACGACAACCAGATGTCGATTTCCCCGAATGTCGGCGCGTTCTCGCGTTACCTCAACAACATCATCCTCGACCCGCGTTATAACAAGCTGAAAAAGGAAATCTGGGACATGACCGGCAAGCTGCCGGTGGGCAAGGAAGAGGTCCGCGGATTCGCCCACAAGCTCGAGGAGTCGCTTAAAAACATGGTTCTGCCCGGGATGCTGTTCGAGGAGCTGGGATTCCGCTATTACGGGCCGGTGGACGGGCATAATGTCGGCGAGTTGGTAACGACCCTGCAGTCGGTCAAGGATCTCGACGGGCCGGTGCTGCTGCACGTGCTGACCAAGAAGGGCAAGGGCTACGTGCATGCCGAGGAAAACCCGACCCGTTTTCACGGCACTCCGGCGTTCGATATCGAAACCGGCCGCAGCAAACCGTCGCAGATACCAAGCTACTCCAGATTTTTCGGCGACGCCGCGGTCGAGCTGGCGGAGAACAACCCGCGCATCCTGGCGATCACGGCCGCCATGCCCGACGGTACCGGTCTGGACCTGTTCCGCGACCGGATCGCCGACCGCTTCTTCGACGTTGGTATCGCCGAGCAGCACGCGGTCACTTTTGCCGCCGGAATGGCCAAGGTGGGCGCGCGCCCGCTGGTGGCGATCTACTCTACGTTTCTCCAGCGCGCGTTCGACATGACGATCATAGACGTGGCGTTGCAGGAACTGCCGGTGGTGTTTGCCCTCGACCGCGCCGGGATTGTCGGCGATGACGGCCCGACTCACAACGGTGTGTTCGACCTCGGCTTCATGAGCATGATCCCCAACATGATTGTCACCGCGCCCAAGGACGAAGTGGAACTGCGCGACCTGCTCTACACTGCCTTCCTCCAGGACAAGGCGCCGTTCAGTATCCGCTACCCGCGCGGCAGCGGCGTGGGCCTGATCCGCAGCCTTCGCTTCCGCGAGGCTCCGGTGGGTACGTGGGAGATGCTGGAGGACGGCGCCGACGTGGCCGTGCTGGCTACCGGCTCGATGGTTTATCCGGCGATGTGGGCCAGTAAGCTGCTGGCCAAGGACGGGATCAAGGCCGCTGTAATCAACTGCCGCTATATCAAGCCGCTCGACGAGCAGATGCTGGATCAGCTGCTCGACCAGTTCGAGACGATCGTGACCGTGGAGGAAAATCTCCTGACCGGTGGATTTGGTTCCCAGGTAGCTCTCTACGCGGCCTCACGTCTCCGTCCTGGGAGCAGGATTTTCCATCTGGGGATCCCGGACCGGTTTATCAAACAGGCCAGGCGCAATGTAATTCTCGACCGCCTGGGCCTTTCACCCGCCGGAATCCATTCCTTCGTCAAGAGTGCGATAGCCGAGCGCGTCAATGAACATAGCGTTAAAGGCTAACATCTACCACAAGGACCTCCGCCGCGAGCTGGAGCGCTGCCTGGACTTCCTCGCCGACAAGGGCGTGGACGTCTGGATCGGCAGCGAGTTGACGGAGTTTGTGCCCGGGCGTAACCTGCCCGTGCTCGACAGCGACAAGGGCTTGCCGGAGGATATCTCGCTGGTCCTGGCATTGGGCGGTGATGGTACGGTGCTGGCGGCCGCCCGGCAGGCTGTCGGGACCCGTGTGCCGGTTTTCAGCGTGAATCTCGGCCATTTCGGTTTCCTCACGGCCAGCTCGCTCGAGGAATTTCCGGAGCATTTCGAGCGGGTCATGTCAGGTGATTACGAGGTCGAGGAGCGGATGATGCTGGCCGCGGAAGTAATCAGTCCCGGCGGCGGGACCCGCAGTTTTACCGCTCTTAACGACGTTGTCCTGCACAAGGGCGCCCTGGCCCGGCCGATCCTGATCGACATCAAGGCCGGAGACGACCTGGTCGGCGTGTTCCCGGCCGATGGCGTGATTGTGTCGACCCCTACCGGGTCAACGGCGTACTCGCTGTCCGCGGCCGGTCCGATCCTGTTCCCGCTGATGAACGCTATCGCGGTCACTCCAATCTGCCCCCACACTCTGGCCGTGCGCCCGTTTGTCGTCCCCGCGGAATATCCCGTCACTCTCTGCGAGCGCTCCTCGCACCAGGACGTGCTGCTCACCGTGGACGGCCAGCTTGGCGTAAGTGTCCGCGAAGAGGACGTGGTGCGTGTCACGCGCTCGGCCGATGTTACCCTGCTGGTCAAATCTTTCGAAGGATCATTCTTCTCACTCCTGCGCAGCAAGCTCAAATGGGGGGAGAGGGAAAGAAATCGACACTGAAGGGCCTGAACCACGATGCTGAGCCTGTTACGCGTAACGGACTTCATCCTCTTCGGCCGGGTCGATATCGAATTCGGCGACCACCTCAACGTGATCTCCGGCGAAACCGGCGCTGGTAAATCTATCCTGCTCGGAGCGGTGGAAATGCTCCTCGGCGGCGATGTGAGCGGCGGAATGATCCGCACCGGCGCGGATAGAGCGGTGGTCGAGGGCTTGTTTTACCTGGACTGCGATCTGCGCGGCGAGCTTGTCGGTGAGGGCCTGCTGGAAGACGATCCGGGTGAGGAGCTGATTGTCCGCCGCGAGCTCAACGCCGCCACCGGGCGCAGCCGCTGCTTTGTCAACGGCGCGCTGGCCAACCTGCCCCTGCTGCGTTCTCTGGCCGAGCGCCTGATCCAGGTGCACGGCCAGCAGGAACACCAGTTACTCGCCCGGGGAACTCACCAGCTCGAACTGCTCGACAGTTTCGCCGGGCTGGCCGCAAGCCGCCATGAGTTCGCATCCCGGCTGGCCCGCTACCGCAAAATTGACCGGCAGGCAGAGCAGATTCGCCGGAAACTCGAGCAGGGTGAGCGGGAACGGGAACTCTCACGCTTCCAGCTCGAGGAGATCGAGCAAGCCGGGATCAGCGCGGAGCAGGAGGCCGGACACGAGGAAGAACTCAAGGTCCTGGAGAATGCGGAGAAGATAATCGAGGAACTCTCCCGTCTGCTGGCGGCCCTGGAGGGCGACCCCTCGGCAGCCGGGTCCAGCCTGATCGGAGAGCTTGGCGCGCAGCGCAAGGGGCTCGAGGAGCTGGCCGGGATGATGAGCAGGGCCGGACCGCTGCTCGAGCAGTACGACTCGGCCAGGTTTGCCCTGGACGAAGTGACTGCCGGTCTGCGGGAGCTCGAACAGAGGGTCGAGCAGAACCCCTCGCGGCTGGAGGAAATCCGCGCCCGCCTGGATGAATACTACAGGCTCAAGAAAAAGTATGGTCCTGAGGTGGCCGATGTGCTGGCCACGGCGGATCGCCTGCGGGAAGAACTCGCCGGGGCCGAACGCGGCGAAAGCGAGTTGGAGTCTCTTGAAACCGAGCGCGCCCGGCTCCGGGACAACCTTCGCGAGCTAGCAGGCAAGCTGAGCGATGAGCGGCGGCGCTCGGCCCGGGGTCTGGAGCGCGAAGTCACTGCGCGCCTCGGCGGTCTGGGTATGGCCGGCGGCCGGTTCGAGGCCGGGTTTCAGCCTGTCACGGAGGACGGAGACACCGGCGATTACTTGACCACCGGTAACGACAGGGTTACTTTTCTGCTTTCGACAAACCCCGGCGTGCCGTTGATGCCGCTGGCGGAAGTCGCCAGCGGCGGCGAACTGAGCCGGATCATGCTGGCGATCAAAAGCACCCTGGCCGAGGTCGAAGAACCCTCGACCATGATTTTCGATGAAGTCGACGCCGGAATCGGCGGCAAGGTGGGCGGGATGGTGGGCGCTTACCTGGCTGAGATCGCCCGCCGCAGTCAGGTCCTGGTAATCACTCACCTGGCAAGTATCGCCGCCTTGGCGGATACCCACCTCGTAGTGGAGAAGGCTGCCGAGGGTGAGCGGACCGAAACGCGGGTCAGGATATTGAACAACGGCGACCGCCCCGGGGAGATTGCCCGCATGCTTGGCGGGGACAGCGGCAGTGCGACCTCGCTGGCGCATGCAGTTCAAATCCTGGAGAGTGCTGGGAAAGGAATCGGTACGAGCCGATGAGGAACATGACGGACAAGAAAGTGCCGATCCCGTACACCAGGATCAGGGAACTGAATGTCCTTACCCTCTCCAATTTTCTGTCCCTGCTCAGGGTACTGCTGCTGCCCGCGATTTTTTTCCTGTTGATGAAGAAGACTCCGCTGGCGGACCGCTGGGCGCTGGGGCTGATGGTTTTCGCCGGGCTTACGGATATCCTCGACGGCTGGATCGCGCGCTGGCGTGGAACGATTTCCAGCTTCGGCAAGATTATCGACCCGCTGGCGGACAAAATATTCATGATCGGCGTGGCGGTGTTCCTGATCCTGCTGCGTGGTTTTCCGGTGTGGCTGTTCGCGCTGATGCTGGTCCGCGACGTGGTGATAGTCGGCGGGGGGGCCACCCTGATCCGCCGCTACAAGATCGTCTTTCCATCCAACCTCTGGGGTAAGCTCTACTCGTTTTTCCTGGCCCTGCTGATCACGGCATATACCCTGTCGCTGAGCAGCAGGTTTATTCTGCCGCTGCAGGCCGTGGTGGTGGGATTCCTCGTAATCTCGATGTTCAGTTACAGCGTTATCGTCACTCGTTATATCAAAACTCACCATCGTCACCAGAGAAGGGGCAGGCTGCGCAAGGCGAACGGGTATTCCGACCCGGAAAGCGCGGCGGCCGTGTCCGGTGAAGCGGACAACCCCACGGCAGGGAGGTAGGGGATGACTCTCAGTTCGGTCAAAATCCGGATTCCGGAAGGCACCAACGTCGTTATCGGCCAGAGCCACTTTATCAAGACAGTCGAGGACCTGTACGAGGTCCTGGCGACCAGCGGCATCTCGCTCAAGTTCGGGATCGCTTTCTGCGAGGCCAGTCAGGACCGGCTTGTGCGCTGGGACGGCAACGACAGGGAACTGATCGACACGGCGGTGGCCAATGCCCAGGCGATCGCCGCCGGCCACGTGTTCGTGGTGCTGCTGCGCGACGGGTTCCCGATCAACGTACTCAACCAGATCAAAAACTGCCCCGAGGTCTGCCGGGTTTTCTGCGCGACAGCCAACCCCCTGGAGGTGATCGTGGTCGAGCGGGAGCAGGGGCGCGGTGTGGTGGGGGTGGTGGACGGCGTCTCGCCGGCGGGAGTGGAAACCGAAGACGACCAGGCGGTGCGCCGTGAGTTCCTGCGCAAGATCGGGTACAAGCGCTGAAAGTGGGCAAGACCGGCAGGAATAAAAAAAGGCCGGCTCTTTGTGCCGGCCCTTTCCGTTTCAGCCCCGCTCAGCGCAGACTGTAGCTGGTCAAGGTCTTGATAAAGGTCCAGGTGCCGATCCCGATGAACTCGATACTCCCGTCCGGGAACTGGGCGATGATCAGAAATTCGGGGTCCGAGATTTCCGCCCTGATCAAACCGACCCCTCCTTTGTAATAGAAACGCTGGACGTAGAATTCGCTGGCTGCTGCTCCCACCAGTGTGTTCGTTTCCTCTATCTCGGCGATCGGCCCGTCGTACCCGTCAAGCTCCGGCAGGATATTCGACACCCGTTGCGATATGTCGACCCCGCCGACTCCGCCAGCCGCCAGTGAAACCCACTTAAGCCCCTTGTACAGCTCGTTGAACAGGAAGATGTATTCGTTTTCATAGAAGATCGCGTTTTCGTTATTCTGGATCCCGTCGCTGGCCAACAGGCTCCCGTCACGATCCGCGCGCGGCAGGATCGAGCCGCGGGGATCGGCGATCAGGTAAGCCAGCTTGTTCAGGGAAATGAACCTTTCTTTGCCCCCGATCTCGATCATCGTTCCCAGCCGAGTCCCACTCTCATTGTGAGAGAAGGGTATGAACCCGCCAGTGGGATTGTAGACCGCCTCGTCGGCTTTGAGCAGCACCTTGCCGTCCGGGGTCGGCGCCAGGTAGCGCCGCTCCAGCACGGTATCGGCTCCCGCGCGGAAAACGAAACCCATCACGTGGTCAAACTTCAGGGCGAACGCCTCGAGTCCGCCGATATTCTCCGTGCGGTTGATCGTCACGATCTGCCTTCCCGTGGAGAAGGCTTCAAACGCCGGCAGGGTCGTGTCTTCCTGGACGAAAATGCTCTGCTCCAGCGCGTACTCCCAGCGGTTGCCCAACGCCAGCGGCAAAGCGTCCACTACCCGGTCGCCGGTTTCGGGCGAGGTCGAGCCGTCACTGCAGGAAACCAGCCCGGCGGCGACAACCAGGAGCGCCGATAATAAGCAGGATCTGAGACAGCGTCCGGTCATTTGAGCAGCACCATCTTCCTGGTGGCCGTGAACTCACCCGCCCGCAGGCGGTAGAAGTACACGCCGCTGGCAACCTGCCGCCCGTGGAGGTCGGTGCCGTCCCAGGTCACCGTGTAGGCCCCGCTGCCCTGCACCCGGTCGACCAGCACTTCAACGGTCCGTCCGCGAAGGTCGTAAATCGTCAGCCGCACCCTCGCCGGTTCGGAATCAGCGGGCACGAGATAGGATATCGAGGTGCCGGGGTTGAACGGGTTCGGTGAGTTCTGGGCCAGACTGAACCCGCGCGGCAGGCCGGGGACGGATGCGGGGCTGTATTCCCGCCCTGCCAGCGCCAGGCTGCCGCTGTACTTTGCATGGGCGGCCCGGGTGTTCGCCAGCAGGTCGGCTTCGTCGTCCCCCACAACCACCGCCCAGGCCAGCCGCAGGGTATCGCCGGCGGCCAGAGAGTGCGGACCGCTGGCCAGCACGGTCGACCAGTCGTCCAGGGAATCGCTGGCCGCGTGGGATGTGCCGCCGCTCATGAATGCGAAGAACACGTTGTCGCTGTAGCCGGAGTGGACATAGCGCCAGTTGAGCACCGCCCTGGCTCCGCTGACCCTGTGGCCGCTGACCAGCGCCAGTCCGCCAGTCGGGAAGGTGCTTTCCTGCGGGTTGTAGACGTAACTCAGGCTCAGGCTCTCGTCCCATTTTACGGCGTTGCGGGTGGGGATCGAATCCGGGATATCCCAGTCGGCGTAAAGGCCCACATAGAGATTGTTGATTGTCGCCGGATGCGGGTTGAGCACCTCGTACTCCATGATCACGAAATCGTCGTCCGGGGCGTTGCGCCAGGCCATCGTGGTCTGCTTGAGCTTGATCCCGATCGCGTTGATCGTCCCGGAGCTTTTCTCCGCGGTATAGCCGACAGTCATCTGGTCGGCGCGCGGGGAGTTTTCGATAAGCTGGATCGGGCCGCCCGGAGCCGGAGACCAGTCCTCGCCGGCCACCCCATCGGAAACTTTCAGCGAGCTGGTGCCCACCAGCAGCGCGCCGCGGTGCAGGATCGTATACCCGGCGTCCTGCGGATAGCGCAGTCCCTGCCCCGCGTTGTTGCGGCCGATACCGCCGCCGAACTGGCCGTAGTTGGTCAGGCTGAACAGGAAACTTCCCGCATCGTGGCTGACCAGACCCTGGACCGCCGGGGCGATCGGCAGGGTAAGCTGAAGGGTCTGCTCGTGCTGGCCGCCGGAGCCTGTCAGGTCGAGCAGCAGGACGAGCTGCCCGCCCGCCTCGGCCGTGGGTTCGATATCGAGTACGAACGGATCGGAGCTGTTGTCGGACCCGCCGAACCGGGCGATATCGCCGAAAGCGGCCGTTGTGTTGCGTAAGATCACGCCGGGGGAATTGGTGCGCAGTTCTCCGAATACATCGGTAATCGTGGTCCCGGAGTTGAACACCGGCACCACCAGCCTGATCCGTTCGCCCTGTTCGAGGTACCCGTTGCCGTTGCCGCCCTCGCTGTCGTCGATCCGGATCCGCTTGCTGTAGAGGATCGGCTCGTTGGGCAGGGGCAGGTTGGCGAACAGGGCGACCGGGTCGACCACGCCGTAGCCGTAGGCGAAATCCGGTCCTTCCAGCCCGTAATCAACCGCGCTGTCGATGAGCAGGTATTTTATCTCATCGGGAGTAAGCCTGGGGTTGGCCTGGCGGATCAGGGCCACGAGTCCGGAAACGTAGGGGGCCGAGAAACTGGTGCCGTTGATTTTCTGGTAGCTGAACCCGTACTTGCTGGAGACTATGGTCGCCACCCGCTCGCCCGGCGCGCAGACCGTGGGTTTGACACTGAACGAGTCGCAGGCGCTGGGTCCGCGGCTGCTGAAAGAAGAAATCCGGTTGAGTGAGTCCACCGATCCGACCGCGAACACGTTGACCGGGCTTTCCGTGCGGCTGGCGGGACTGCCGGTGGTCCAGGGGTCGGGGCCCTCGTTGCCGGCGCTCCAGATCACCACCGTTCCGGCGGCCTCTACCCGGTCGATCATGCGCCAGATCACCTGGCGGCAGACATCCTCGTTGTACTCGCCGGTGGTACCATAGCTGTTGTTGATCACGTCGGGCACATCGACCACGGTCTCCGGGTTGCCGTCGGGGTCCAGCGCCCACTGGAACGCGGAGATCAGCCAGCTGTCCTTGGTTGTGGATGCGCCCTCGTCGCTGAGGTTCTGGTTGTCGAATATTTTCGCACCGATCCACTGGGCGTCGAACGCCACGCCGAGGCTGCGCTCGCCGCCCACCATGATCCCCATCACACCCGTGCCGTGCGATGGCGTGTTGAACTCGTCATCGATCGGGAACGTGCTGCCGTCCACCGGGTCGAACCAGCTTTCGGCCGAGGTGCCGTCGTTATTGCCGCGCCACTTTGCGCTCAGCATCGGGTGGCTCCCGTCAATCCCGGAGCCGATCGCGCAGACGAGGATTCCCTTGCCGGTCAGGCCTCTGTTCCACAGATTGTTAAGCTGGAGGGTGCGGATCGGGTAGCTCTGGGCGCGGAGAGTGTCGGGATGGGGCACCGCGGCGATCCCGAGCGACTTTTCCACGATGTCCCTGCGGACGTGCAGCCGGTCGAAGGTGATATATTCGACCTCCTCACGAGCCGATAAATCCGCGATAAAAGAGGCCCGGCCTGTTACGGCGATTGAGTTATTGACCCAGAAAGACTTGTAGGAATCGACCGCCCCGGCCGCGATGGCCTGTTCCAGCAGCTCGATAACCTGCGCCTGGGACTCGCTGGTGACGGCCAGCATCGCGCCGACGACCTCGCTGTGGCGTTTCTTCTTGTCCGCTGAGGCGAGCCTGAGGCCGTTGTCCAGCGCGGCCAGTTCCAGCCAGTCGTCGATATAGACGATCACCTCGAGGGTTTCCGAGCCGCCGCCCTCTGTTAAGGCCGAATACAGACCGGGGCTGAGGCGCGAACTGACCGGCTCCGCTGCCCGGAGAGCAGAACCGCACAGAATAAGGCACAGAGCGGTTGTTAGCTGTGTTGTAAGAGAGCAGAATCTGAAAACAGGACGCACATAATCCCCGTGGAAAAATACAAACGTCGTTCGCGGGAAAAATAAGGGGGGAGTAAGCAAAAAGCAAGAAACGAGCCGGCCCGTTGGGGGCGTTTTGACTCTGAATCAGCCGCCGGTTATATTTGCTGATATCAGTTCAGGCAAGCCGATTGAGCAGTTCGCCGCAGCGCCTTCTCGAATCTTGTTACACCACAGCCGGTTCCTGGTTCCAGCCGGTGGCGTTTTACGGAGGAAATCCTGCGATGGACAGCTTCCTGGCCGGAAAAACGAAGATCGGATTGCTGAAAGGCGATATTACCCAAAGCGGGTCCGATGCGATTGTCAACGCGGCCAACAGCGCACTGCGGATGGGAGGCGGCGTGGCGGGAGCGATCCTGCGCGCGGGCGGGGAATCTATCCAGCGCGAATGCGACAAGATCGGCGGCACACCGGTCGGCACGGCTGCGATCACCGGTGGCGGCAACCTGCGGGCGCGCTACGTAATCCACGCGGTTGGCCCTCGTCAGGGGGAAGGCGACGAGGGCCGTAAACTGGCCGGGGCAACCCGCTCCAGCCTGGAGCTTGCCGAGAGCAACGAGCTGGAATCGATCGCCCTTCCTGCGGTCAGCAGCGGCATCTTCGGTATCCCGCTCGATTTCTGCGCCCGCACCATGTTGGAAGCCGCAATCTCCTATCTTCGCACGGGCGAACACAGCCTTCGCGAGGTTGTTTTCTGCCTGTTCGACGACGAGGCATTGGAGGCGTTCTCACAGGCCCTCGAAGATCTCACCGGCCCGGCAGCCTGAAATCTTGTATCTTGCCTGAAAACCTTTTGCAAACTAAATTTATTTTTTCTGCGCTTTTGCTGTCCGGCCTTCGCCGGTTTTTCCAATTCTTATTGGTTGTTGGTACACGATGCGCAAACTGATGGTGCTGGTGGCCCAGGGAGAAAACGAGCTGGCGGGCGAGGTTCGCGCGGCGCTCGATGGCCTGGACTATGAAGTTCTGCATCCCACCGCAACCGACGGCAAGTCGCTGAGGGAAATCGAGCAGGTCGATCTGTTCCTGCTGGTGGCCGCGCGCGTGCGCGGGCTGGAAAAGCTGGCTGTCACCCTGAGTGACGACGACCTGCTGAAATCCGTGCCCAGGCTGGTAATCACCTCCGACAAGGCTCTGGAAAAGTTCGACTACTGCCGGCTGGCTGACGAAATCCTGGTCACGCCGTTCACGTCAGTTGAACTGACTGCGCGCCTGCGGATGATAAGCTGGCGGCTGTTCAAAGTGGACCCGTCAAACCGGGTGACCGCGGATGAACTGGTGATCAATCTGGCCACCTACGAAGTGACCCTTGACGGCTCGCCAGTGGATTTGACATTCAAGGAATACGAACTCCTGCGCTATCTGGCTACCCACCGCAGACGTGTCCATTCCCGGCGCGAACTGCTCAGCCGTGTCTGGGGCGAAGATTACTACGGCGGGGCGCGCACGGTGGACGTCCATATCAGGCGGATCAGGGCCAAGATCGAACAGAGAGGCCGGCAGTATATCCAGACCGTGCGGGGTGTGGGCTACCGCTTTATCGGGTAATCCCCGCCTTATTAATCCTCATTTAATCTTTCTGAAATCTTTCTGAAACATTTCCTCATTATTTTTCAGCCACGAGTTTATCGTATTCAAAGTTGTTCGGCTCCCGTAACTGCGCGGAAGAGCAGTCAAGCAACCAAAATATCCACAGGAGGACCTAAGTGGGACCGAAGGAAGTACTACAACTCATTAAGGAAAAAGACGTAAAGGTAGTCGACGTGCGATTCATGGATTTTCCGGGCCTGTGGCAGCACTTCTCGATTCCGGCGAGTGAGTTGAGCGAGGATACGTTCGAGGAGGGACTGGGTTTCGACGGCTCCAGTATCCGCGGCTGGCAGGAAATCAACGAGAGCGATATGATCGTGCGGCCCGACGCGGCCACGGCGTTTATCGATCCGTTCATGGAACACACCACGCTCGTGATCATCTGCGACATCTGCGATCCGGTTACCGGCGAGGACTACTCCCGCGACCCGCGCCATATCGGCAAGAAAGCGGTCAAGTACATGAAGACCACGGGGATCGGCGACACGGCGTACTTCGGACCCGAGGCCGAGTTCTTCATTTTCGACGACATCCGTTTCGACCAGACCCCCCACTCCGGGTATTATTTCCTGGATTCGGTCGAGGGAGTGTGGAACAGCGGGCGCGACGAGGGCCCGAACCTGGGCTACAAGCCCCGCCACAAGGAAGGCTATTTCCCGGTTCCGCCGACCGATTCTCAGCAGGATATCAGGACCGAGATGATGCTGACGATGATGGATTGCGGCATCGATATCGAATGCCAGCACCACGAAGTGGCCACCGCCGGGCAGGCCGAGATCGACATGCGGTTCATGCCGTTGGTCAAATGCGCCGACAGTCTGCTCTTGTACAAATACATCGTCAAGAATGTCGCGCGCAAGCACGGCAAGACTGCCACGTTCATGCCCAAGCCCATCTTTGCCGACAACGGCAGCGGGATGCACATCCACCTCTCGATCTGGAAAGGCGATACTCCGTTGTTCGCCGGCGACGGCTACGGCGGGATGAGCGAGATGGCGATGTGGGCTATCGGCGGTATCCTCAAGCACGCGGCCAGTATCCTCGCTTTCACCAACCCGACTACCAACAGCTACAAGCGCCTGGTGCCGGGTTTCGAGGCGCCTGTGAACCTGGCCTACAGCTCGCGTAACCGCAGCGCAGCGGTCCGCCTGCCGATGTACAGCAACTCGCCCAAGGCCAAGCGGCTCGAGTTCCGCTGCCCCGATCCCAGTTGCAACCCCTACCTCGCGTTCTCGGCTCTGCTGATGGCCGCGCTGGACGGGATTCAGAACAAGGTCGATCCGGGCGACCCGCTGGACAAGAATATCTACGACCTGCCGCCCGAGGAGCTGGCCAAGGTGCCGACCACGCCCGGTTCGCTGGAAGCGGCGCTCAACGCCCTCTCCGATGACCACGAGTACCTGCTCAAGGGCAACGTGTTTACCGAGGACGTTATCGAGACCTGGATCGACTATAAGATGACGAATGAAGTTCAGGAAATGGCGCTCAGGCCTCATCCATACGAGTTTTTTCTCTACTACGATATCTGATCAGGATGGATCCTGGTATCTCGATACGGGCCGCCGGCAGGAGTGAAATTCAGCCGGCGGCTTTCTTTGCTCAGGCCTTTTTAGATTGTAATTCACCCCCGGCCCCTTTTATTATATTAGTCTTGAGTGGTTAAGACCTTTGAGGGGATAACACGTTTCCGGCGGTAAGCGTGAACGGCGAGGGATCCAAAAAAAGAAAAATCGACGGGCGGCTGGTGCAGAGACTCAGGGCGCTTGATGGTGAACTTGAAACCAGGCTGATCGAAATTCACCTGCGCCGGATGGACGAGCAGTATTTCGCCACCTGTACCGAAAACGAGATCGCCGGGCATCTCAAAGTGATGTCCGCGCTCGGTCCGGGCAGAAGCTGCGGGATATCCCGCAGGGAACTCGAGCCGGGCCTCTGGCAGCTGACTGTGGTTGCGTTCGACCACCAGGGGCTGTTTTCGTTTATCGCCGGCAGCCTCGCCAGCGCGGGACTCAGTATCGAGCGGGGGCAGGTCTGGACCTGGGAGGAAGAGCCGGAACCGGAGCAGCAGGACAGGGGCAAGGCACGGATGAAGTACGATTTCCGTCTGCGCCGCTGGATTCCCCGTTCCCAGTCCGCTGGCGACTCGGTTTCGCCCGCCGATTCGCTGGAGCGCAAAAAGATTGTCGATGTGTTCACCGTGCGCGCCACCGGCGCAGAACCTGACTGGGAGGAACTGGAGCGGAATCTCGACAGGCTGGTCCAGCTTCTGCTGCGCGGCAAGGAGGAGGAGGCCCGCGCCAAGGTCGGGCGCAGGGTGATCGAGTACCTCGGTGGCAACTGCCGCGTGGACGATCAGGCGCTGCTGCCGGTCCGGGTCTATTTCGACAATGAATCATCGAAACGCTACACGGCGATGGATATCGAGGCGGAGGACACGCCCGCCTTCCTGTTCCTGTTTACCAATGCACTGGCCAGGCGGGGAGTCGATATCCATCGGATCACGATCGGCACCAGCAGGGGTAAAGTCCGCGACCGTTTCCTGATCACCGACAGCCAGGGCCGCCGGATCGATAAAGCGGAACGGATCGATGAGTTGCGGTTTATTGTCGTGCTGGTCAAGCAGTTCAGCCACCTGCTGGTGGCCAGTCCCGACCCGGCGATGGCCCTGAAAAATTTCGAACAGCTGGTGGAGCGGATCTGGGACGACCATGAGAGGGGAGACGCCGAGGGCTGGCGCATGCTCGACCTGGCCGACCAGCCGGTGCTCGAAGCCATGGCCCGGCTGTTCGGCACCAGCAATTTCCTCTGGGAAGATTTCCTCCGCCTGCAGTATGAAAACCTGCTGCCCGTCTTCCAGGACCTCGATTCCCTGGAAAATTACAAGGACAAGGCGGACATGTGGTCCGAGTGCGAACTGGAGTTGCTGGACGCCTCCTCGTTCGAGGACGCGGTCGAGCGGCTGAACAGCTTCAAGGACCGCGAAATGTTCCGGATCGACATGCGGCACATCCTCGACCGGATTACCGATTTCAGCGAGTTCAGCCGCGAGCTGACAGATCTGGTGGAAATAGTGATCGAGCAGGCCTACCGGATCGCCGACAGTAATCTCAGGGCTCGTTTCGGCCCGCCGCAGACCGGGGAAGGGGAATTGTGCAGCTTCGCCGTCTTCGCCCTGGGCAAGGCCGGGGGGCGGGAACTGGGTTACGCATCGGATATCGAGGTGCTGTTTGTCAATTCGGGTCCGGGCACGACCAGGGGCCCGGAGGTTGTCGACAACAGCGAATATTTCGAGAAACTGGCCAAGGCCATAATCAAAACCATCCGGGCCAAACGACAGGGCATTTTCGAGCTCGACCTCCGGTTCCGGCCTTACGGTAACCAGGGACCGCTGTGCAACACGCTTAACCAGATCGAGGAATATTATTCCGACGACGGACCGGCGTGGGATTTCGAACGCCAGTGCCTGGTCAGGCTCAGGCCGATTGCCGGGGGCGAGGATCTGGGTAACAAAGTATGCGAGGTGCGAGACAAGTTTGTCTACAGCGGCAAACCGTTGAATTTCGGCGAGCTTGCGCGGCTGCACCGCAAACAGCAGGAGGAGTACGCCGCCGGAGGGAGACTGAACGCCAAGTTCAGCGACGGCGGTCTGGTGGATGTCGAGTACCACGTCCAGCACCTGCAGATTGACCACGGCGCCGGCGACCCGTCGGTGCGGCGGAACTCTACCCGCAAGGCGCTGCAGGCCCTGCACGCAGGCGGGTATATCTCCGATGGAGATTACGCCGACCTTCGCGGCGCCCATGATTTCCTGCGTTGCCTGATTAACGCCCTGAGGATTCTGCGGGGCAATGCGCGGGATCTGGTGGTGCCGGACGCCGAGAGCGAGGAGTTCCTGTTCCTGGCTCGCAGGATGGGTTATCCCACCGGTGAGGAAGGCCGGTTGGACCTTGACATGGAGCGGCACACCACGGCGGTGAAACGGATTGTCGATTGGGACAGCAAGGCCGGATTATCTCAGGAAACAGGGAGTTGAAACAGTGACGGCGCAGACAGAGGCCCGCAACAGGGAATGGATCGACGAGGTTCTGGGGGGCAGGAAGCTGGCCTATTCCACAACCAATTTTCTCAACTACCCTCTGGAGGAATCTCTGCGCCGGATCGCCCTGGGGGGCTTCCGCAACGTTGAAATCTGGGGTAATATCAGGCACCTCGACCCGCGCAACGAGAACGAAGACGTCAACGCCACGGCCGCGCTGTGCCAAAAACTGGGCCTGCGGGTCCTGTCGATTCACGCCCCGTTCACTCTCGACCACGACAACGACTCCCCGCGCCGAATGGATGTCTGGGAAAAACTGGTTGTGCGCTCGATGGAGCAGGCCGAACTGCTGGGCGCGTCCACCCTGGTTGTCCACCCGGTCACCAGCGGGACCGATAACTCGGACGACGCGTTCCGGGCGATGGTGGAGCGTACGGGCGAGTCCCTGATGCGGCTGGCGGATATCGCCGCCGGCAAGGGACAACTGATCGCTATCGAGAACATGCCGGCCCATCGCGTCCGCCGCTGGGGGCGGGCAGTGGATGAGCTCTACGAATTCGTCAACGGCAGCGGACGGGACAACCTGGGGATCTGCCTGGACACCGGCCATGTGGTGTTCAATAACGGCGATCCCTCGCGGGACCTGGAACAGTGCCTGGACCGTGTTTTCAGCGTACATATGAACGACAATATCTGGGGCATGCACATGGACCTGCATCTGGTGCCCGGCACGGGCTCGGTGGACTGGCAGCGCTTCCGCGCGCTGCTGGAAGCGGAGCGGTTCGGCGGGATGATCGTGCTGGAACTCGACAGCCGCGGCCGTCCCAGCAGCATCTTCGAAGAGGCCCGCGCTTTCGCGGCCGGGTATTTTTCTGACAGCGGGGACGGGCAGTCCGCACCCCGACGGCAGCCGGAAATGAATCCGGGGGAGTGAGATGAGCGAGAACAGCAGGGAATACGTACTGAAGATGGCCCGCGACCACGGGGTCAAGTTTATCAGGCTGTGGTTTACCGACATGCTGGGCTTCCTCAAGAGTTTCGCGATCACGGTCGAGGCGCTGGAGGAAACGCTGGAGAGCGGCAAGAGTTTCGACGGCAGCTCGATCCAGGGGTTCAGCCGGATGGACGAAAGCGACATGATCGCCATGCCCGACCCGGAAACATTCTGCATCCTGCCCTGGCGTCCGGCGAGCGAGGGCAACTCGGTTGCCCGGATGTTCTGCGACATCTTCCACCCGGACGGCGAGCCGTACTCGGCCGATCCGCGCCAGGTGCTCAAGCGCAACCTTACCCGCGCCAGCATGATCGGCTACACCTATTACGTGGGCGCCGAGTTGGAGTTTTTCTACTTCAAGGATAACTCGGCTTCGCCTGTTGGACTGGACCAGGGAGGCTATTTCGACCTGACACCCCTGGACGTGGCCAGTGATTTCCGCCGCGACACGGTGCTGACCCTGGAGAGCATGGGTGTGCCGGTCGAGAGCAGCCACCACGAGATCGCGCCCAGCCAGCACGAGATCGACCTGCGTCACGAGGACGCCCTGAGCATGGCCGACAACACCATGACCTACCGCCTGGTGGTCAAGGAAGTGGCGTTGCAGAACGGGGTCTACGCCACCTTCATGCCCAAGCCGCTGGCCGAGCATGACGGCAGCGGAATGCATGTCCATCAGTCCCTGTTCGACGGGGAGAGCAACCTGTTTTACGACCCGGCCGACGAGAACCGGCTCTCGCAGTTGGCCAAGGCTTTTATCGCCGGACTGCTGCACCACGCCCCGGAAATCGTGGCGATCACCAACCAGTGGGTCAACTCCTACAAGCGGTTCGTGGCCGGCTACGACTCGCCGATTCACAACACCTGGGCGGTGAGGAACCGTAACAGCATGGTCCGCGTTCCCCCCTGCCATCCGGAAAAAGCCCAGTCCGTGCGCTGTGAGTTTCGCCTGCCCGATCCAGCCTGCAACCCGTACCTGGCCTATGCCGTGATGCTGGCCGCCGGGTTGGAAGGCGTGGACAGGGGCTACGAGCTGCCGGACCCGGTGGAGGACGATCTGGGTAAAGTGAGCGCCGCCGAACTCGAGCGCCGGGGTATCGAGCGGCTGCCGGACAACCTGCTCGACGCCGTGCGCAGGATGGAGGGCAGCGAATTGGTGCGCGGCTGCCTGGGCGATGACCTGTTCGATAAGCTGGTGCAGAACAAGAAGATCGAGTGGCAGCGCTACCATCGCCATATCAGCGACTACGAGATGCGACGCTACCTCCCGCAACTCTGAACTCCCCCTCACGGTGAGCGCATGAGCAAGGACAGCCAGGTGCCGGTCCCCGGCGGTGATTCGCTGCTGGGGGTGGTGGAGCAGATGCTGGCCGAGTTGTCACGGGAGCTTCCCCATGACGCGCGGCCGGACAAGGACGCCCTGCTCGGCATGCTCACCAGCGGTGAGCGCAAACTGAACCTGTTTTTCATCAAGCACCTGCCACGCGAGGCTGTCACCGCCCTGCGCCGCGACAGCTCCTGGCGCGACAGCCTGTTCTCCGCGCTGCGCAAGGCGATAATCTCACTCAATCCACCCCTGCTCAACCCGCCCAGAGTGCGCCGTCTGGTGCCGGAAGCCGCTGCCTGGCCGATGGCCGAGGTGCGCAGGGACCCCGATCTCTGGGCCGCCAGGATCATCGCCGCCCTGCCCGTGCCGCCCACCGTTTTTCTGCCCCTGGTCTCGGTCCGGGGACTGATAGCCCGGCTCAAAGTGTCGCTGGAATCGAGTCTGCCCAATATCGATGATATCGAACGGCTGGATGCGCTCTACCTCTATATCGAGCGGGAGCTGGCCTCGGTCCCGGCTGTCGACCGCTTTGTCCTGCGGACGCTGGAAATTTACGGCCGGGAGAGCGCCGGCCCCGGCGAGGTAATCGCCGCCTACCGCCTGCTGGCCATGAGGGTGCCGGACACTCTTGAGCGTCTAGAACCCTCAGCCGAAAAAGACAAAAAACTGGTGGCGATCAAGGAGGCTGTCGGCTTGCAGGACCCTGACGCCCTGCGCCTGGAGTTCAAGAAGCGCACCATGGGCCGGGCCGACGAGCTGATGAAAGCCGCCGGAGATTTCGAGGAGCTGCTGGAGCTGCGCTTCTTTTTCGACCAGATCGGCGAAAGGTCGAACCGCAAGCTGCTCAGTGCCAAAACCGGTCAGTTGGCCCGCGGGATGAACGTGCGGGCCGAGGGCTACGAACTGCTGGGTAAACTGAGCATGGAGGAACTGGACGAGGACGGTCTGCTGGAGCTGGTGCCGGTGGTGATGGGCAAGGCGGAAAGTTTCGTCCTGGGCGCGCCGCAGCGCTTTCTGCGCCGCCTGATGAAATTCTACCTCGGAACGGCGGTGCCCCTGCTGCGCAGCCTGCGCAAGAAACCGGAGAAAGTACCGCGGCTGATCCAGAATTTCAAGCGCCAGGTGGGTCTGCTGAACAACTACCGCGACCTGGACGACCTGGCCCAGACTATCCAGCGCAAGATGGTACTGGCGATCTGCGGTCCGCAGATGCTGGCCGACGCGCCGGAGAAAATCCTCTCCTGCCTCACTCATCTCCCGCCCGAGTTCTACCCGCCCGCGGTGATGAAGACGATCCGCGACATGGTCCGTCAGTACGGGGCCGGGCACAGTTTCACCACGGCCGATGTGCTGAGAATCCTGGCTGTCTACCCTCCGGCCGAGGAAGAGGAGGAGGGCGAGGGCGGCTCATCGGTCGAGGAGATCGAGCGGTTGATCAGGTTCAAGCAGGGACGGCCGCCGAAACCGGCGGAAGACTAAACAATGCTGAAAAAAAAGGGAGACAACGAGGTCTCCCTTCCATATTCCGCCCGTTCTCCTGCCGTATTATCGGGCCTCGTTCACAATCCGCTCCGTATCGCGGGCGATCACCAGTTCCTCGTTGGTCGGGATGGCGAATACTTTTACCCTGCTGCCCGGCTTGCTGATATCGGCCTCTTTGCCCACTGCCTCCTCGTTGGCTTTCCCGTCCAGCTCCAGCCCCAGGAAGCCCAGCCCCTCGCAGGCCTTGGCTCGCACCAGCGCGCTGTTTTCGCCCACCCCGGCGGTGAACACGACCGCGTCCAGCCCGCCCATCGCGGCGGCATACGCGCCGATATACTTGCGCAGCCGGTAGCAGTACACCTCGATCGCCAGCCTGGCGCGCTCGTCGCCTTTCCCGCTCTCCTCGATCAGATCGCGCATGTCGCTGGAGATCCCGGACAAACCCTGCAGGCCGCTGTGCTTGTTGAGCAGGGTGGTGGCCTCGGAGAGGCTCAGTTCCTCGCGGCCCATGATATGCAGGATAATCGACGGGTCGATATCGCCGCTGCGGGTGCCCATCACCAGGCCCTCGAGCGGAGTAAGCCCCATCGAAGTGTCCACGCTCCTGCCGCCGTCGACCGCCGTGATGCTGCAGCCGTTACCGAGGTGGACCGTAATGACCTTGAGCTCCTCAGCCTTCTTGCCCAGCAGCTCCACCGCCCGGTTGTAGACGTAGTAGTGGCTGGTTCCGTGGAACCCGTAGCGCCTGATCTCGTAACGGCGGTAAAGCACGTAGGGCAGGGGATAGAGGTATGCGTGGCGCGGCAGGCTGCTGTGGAAGGCCGTGTCGAACACGGCCACCTGCGGTAGGCCCGGCAGGTTGCGCAGCGCCGCGTTGATTCCCCGGATATTGTGCGGATTGTGCAGCGGGGCCAGCTCGATACACTGGCGGATTTTGGCCAGCACTTCCTCATCCACCATCACGCTGCCGGTGAACTGCTGCCCGCCGTGGACTACCCGGTGCCCCACCGCGTCGACCTCGCTCTTGTCCTTGATCACGCCGTGCTTGGGGTGGACCAGATAGGCCAGGATCTGTTCGATCGCCACCGTGTGGTCCAGGATTTCCAGGCCGAACTTGACGCTGTACCCGTCGCTGCGCTCCAGGGTCAGCACCGCTCCGCTCATCCCGATCCGCTCCACGCTGCCTTTCACCAGTGCCACGCCATCTTCGGTATTTACCAGTTGGTACTTTACACTGCTGCTTCCGCAGTTGATCACCAGAATCAACATCGTACGGTATTCTCCCTTGGACTTGAATTCGTTCAGTCGTTCTTGCCGCTCTCGTAGGCGTCGCGCGTTTCGTACTTGAAAAACCCCTCGCCCATCGAACGGCCCAGCTTGCCGGCGCGCACCATCTTGCGCAGCAGCGGAGAGGGCCGGAACTTGACGTCGCCCAGTTCGTGAAACAGGTTGTCCATTCTGCGCAGGACCGTTTCCAGGCCCAGCTCGTCGGCCATCGTCAGCGGGCCAACCGGCAGGTTGTAACCCAGCTTGATCGCCGTGTCGATATCCTCGGCCGATGCGATACCCTCCATCAGCACCTGGATCGCCTCGTTGATCATCGGCAGCATCACGCGCGTGGTGATATAACCGGGGTATTCGAAAACTTCCACGGCGGTCTTGTTCAGCAGCCTGGCCAGCTTCTTGGCCGTTTCGACAGTTTCGTCAGAGGTGTGCATCCCGCGCACCAGCTCCACCATCGGAATCTTGGGTACCGGCTCCAGAAAGTGCATGCCGATCACTTTGTCGCGCAACCGGCTGGCACCGGCGATTTCGGTTACGCTGAGAGTGGAAATGTGGATCACGTAAAGCTCGAGCGACTCGGTGCACGTCTGCTCGACACGTTCCAGGGTCCCGCGCTTGTCCTGGAAGTTGAGTCCCATCGCTTCGACAGCGATCTTGCAGTCCTTGAGGCTTTCCAGTGACTCTGCCGGAGTGATCCTGGCCATGATCGCCCGTTTGTCTGATTCGGTCTTGCCCCAGCGCTCGATTTCGCGGTCGATCGATTTTCCGATCCCGGCCATCGCCGCCTCTGTCTGCTGCTTGTTCGGCCCGGCCAGCATCACCTCGATTCCGGCGGCGGCGAAAGTTTCGGCTATCTGCAGGGCCCTTTTGTTGATCCCGATTACGGTAGCCCTGTCAAAAAATAAGGCGCTGTCCTGTTCCATCGTCTTTCCTTGGCAAGTAAATGTATTGTCGAAAGGCAGGCTCCGTCCGCGGCGCTTGTCTGCGCGGGCGGTACGGCAGGGGAGGTGGTTGCGGTTGAATGCATCCGGACCAGACGCCGGAGGTATTTGCCACCGCAGTTCGCTGCATCCTGCAACAGTGTGTTAAAGTAATCCTGGCAGGAAGTTAAGTCAAGCTGCATCCGGGCGATAATTTCGGATAAATCCTGGAATTCGATATTTTTCTTGCCTGCGCGGCAGCGGAACTATTATTTGCACTGGGGCGGTGAAATGCTAATATATAGAGTAAAGATGTTAAGGAGGACCGAATGCCCGGATTTATTTTGGTGCTGATGGGCGCTCTTGCCGCCGGGCTGGCCTGCGGGACTGCGCCTGCACGGGAAAACAGCGTGGAGAGTCAGTTGATCAGGTTCCGTAACAGCAGGGGAGAGTCCGAGTGGCAACGGGAGCGGCGCGCGATGGTCGAGCGGCAGATCAGGCGCAGGGGAGTCAAAGACGAGCGGGTGCTGGCGGCCATGGAAGAAGTTCCGCGCCACGAATTCATCCCCGATAACCTGCGCTCCCGCGCCTACGGCGACCATCCGCTGCCGATCGGTCACAACCAGACGATCTCGCAGCCGTATATCGTCGCGCTGATGACCGACCTGCTGGAGCCTGAACCCGGCGATACCGTGCTCGAAATCGGGACCGGCAGCGGGTACCAGGCCGCCGTCCTGTCCAAGGTGGTCGCGTATGTCTACAGTATCGAGATTGTCGAGCCGCTGTGCGAGCGCGCGAGGGAAACGCTCGAAGCCGGCAATTACAGCAACGTCGAGGTCCTCTGCGGAGACGGGTACGACGGCTGGCCGGAGCACGCCCCGTTCGACGGGGTGATCCTGACCGCCGCACCGGAGAAAGTGCCTCAACCGCTGCTGGACCAGCTCGCCGAGGGCGGCCGGCTGGTGGTTCCCGAGGGCCGGTACAACCAGGACCTGGTGGTCTACGAAAAAACCGGAGGCAAAACGGTGAGACGGGAGGTGATCCCGGTCCGCTTCGTCCCGATGACCGGCAAGGCGGAGGACAAGTGAACGTCGATCCCGGCACTCCGCGGCAGGACCGGCCCCTGGAAAGCAGTGTGGATCAGGGGCTCAGGCAGCTTCGCCTGGGCTTCCTCGGTGCCTTTGGCCTGTTCGCGCTCGCGTTCGCGGCTGTTCAACTGCTGTTCTACCTCTGGGGCGGCGTGCTGGGCCTGCCGGGAGCTTACCGCGCAGGTGACGGCGGCCTGACCGCCGGAGCGTGGGTGATCGCCCTGCTGCTGCCGGGTCTGGTCGGCTACAGGGTCCTGCGCGGCCAGGACCGCCGTAATCTCGCCCTGCTCACCCGGATGTGGGGCTCCTGGCGCTGGTTCGATCACGGGGTGGAGATGATCGGCACCGCTGACGAGTACGGGGAGCGCCAGGAGCAGAGTTTCGCCCGGGCCAGCGCCCTCGATCCCGACGACCCTTACGCCCGCAACAACCTGGGCACCGTGCTGATGCAGCAGGGCAGGATCGACGAGGCCATCCGCTTCTACCGCGAAGCGATTCACAAGCGCCCGGACTACTACAAGCCCTATGCCAACCTCGGCGCGGCCTGGGCCAGAAAGGGACGCAGCGACAAGGCGATCAACCTTTACCGCAAGGCGCTGGAACTCAACCCCCGCGACCCGGCGACCCACCTCAATATCGGCCTGGCCCTGGCCCGCACGGGCAAGCGGCGGCAGGCGGCCACGCATTTGAAGCAGTTTATCTCGCTGGCCCCGGAGCATCCGCGCCGGCAGGAGGTATCCAGCTTCATCGCCACGTTGTAAAGGGGGAGGCCGGAAAACGGGAGACGTCTAAGAATTGTGGTCACCTGAAGGGGATTGTGCTAATCGAACAGACTCGCTATCTCATCCCGCGCGAACCGGCGCAGCTCCCGCCGGCGGCCGCTCTCGATCTCGGTAATACCGGCATCCCGCTCCGTCAGCCGGCCCACTCTGCGGCAGGCTACGCTCTTAGTCAGCAATCTGGAGATTATCGCTTCACTCGACGCCGGTTCGCAGGCGATCAGCAGGCTGCCTGAAGCCAGCAGCCCCAGCGGGTCCAGCCCCAGCAGCTCGCAGATTTTCTTCGTCGCATCGTAGATCGGGACTTCTTCAGCCTCCAGCTCCGCCCCCAGGCCCGCCGCGTCCGCCAGTTCACGAACAGCCCCGGCCAGCCCGCTTTCGGTCGGATCGTGCATCGCGTGCACTCCGCCAATGTCCAGCGCGACCCGGGCCTCGGACACCACGCTGATTCCCGGATTGTCCAGCATTTTTGCAGCCTGCCGGATTTCCTCCTTCGTGCAGCAACTATTAAGTCTTTCCGGGAACTCCCTGGCGATCAGCGCCGTGCCCTCCACTGCCAGCGCCTTGGTCAGCAGCAGGTCGTCACCGGCCCGGGCGTTACGTTTCAGGCACAACCTGCCCGGGGCGGCCTCGCCCAGCATCGTCCCGCAGATCAGCGGCCGGTCCAGCCCCGCTGTCACCTCGGTGTGTCCTCCCACCAGCTCCACGCCCAGCCGTTCGCAGGCGCCGGCCAGCTCGGCGAACAGCTCTGTAACGCGGCTCTCGTCAGTTTTTCCCTGCGGCAGAAGCACTGTCGCCAGCAGCCAGCGGCATTCTCCGCCCATCACGGCGATATCGTTGGCGTTGATCTGCACCGCGTACCAGGCGGGCCTCTCGGCCGCGAACGTCACCGGGTCGCTGGCGGCGATCAGGAAGCGATCGCCGAATTCGATAACCGCCGCGTCCTCACCGGCCTGCGCGCCAGCTATTACTCTGCCGTCGCGGCCGGGAATGCGGCGGAGCAGACCAGCCAGCAGTTCCGGGGTCAGCTTGCCTGTGGGGATCATGGCCACCGTTACGCCCTCAGCCCTCTTTACCGCTGCCGAACTCTTTCCAGAGCCCGTCCAGCAGGCTGCCGATCTTTTTTTCGCTGATTTCCTGGTCCAGGCTGGCCAGGAACTCGGCAACTCTCTTTTCGAACTTTACCGGGTCGATCATTTTGTGCTGCTGCAGGACCTCGCTCAGAGCCATCCCGGTGGCGGCCAGGCGCATCACCACGCCCTGGCGACGGGTATCTTTGTCGCGCAGCGCACGGAGGTCCCGCTCCAATTCCCGGATTCTGCGCTCCAGCTCCTCGACCCTGCGTTCAACTTCGTAATCGCCCATCTTCTTTCCGCTCCGCATCCGTTCAGGTTGTGGCCGCCGGGTATTGACACCCGGCCAGGCCGGGTCTAGGTTAAGTTGATGGCGCTTCGCTGTAAGCCGGGTCGTTTCCCCAGTCGTCCGGCAGCCGCTGCAGGATATACTCGCCGATCACGCCGGCGGCCCGGATACTGTCGGCGAACCAGGCTGCGTCCTGCCTGCCGGCAAAGGGCTCGATCAGGACCCGGTACCACCTGCCGCTGGCCAGAGCCGCCTGCTGGATCAGCACCTTACGCTCGATTTTTTCGGCCAGGGCTGCGGCCATTTGCTCGGCGTCAGCCCGCAGGCGGTAGCTGGAAACCTGGAGCGCGTAAACTCCGCCGCCGCTGGCCGCGGCGGCCGCGGGAGCATCCGCGAACAAAGGATCCGCGCCCCCGGGCGCGCGCAGGTCCAGCAGGATGTCCAGCGCGCCGGGGGAAGTCGGTGGCGGCGGGCCTGCCGCCAGACGTTCAAGCTGGCTGTTGAGCGAATCGAGCCGTTGTTCCAGCAGAGCAGTCTGTCTGCCCAGTTCCGCGGCTTGGTGTCTGAGGGCGGCGGCTTCGAACTGCAGGTATATGCTCAGCCCCGCCAGCACAGGCAGCAGCGCCAGTGCGGCGAGAGGAATGATGACCGGTATTTTGCGGACCAGCGGCTCCAGCCGCTTCCGGGTGTAGACGATCAGGTGCAAGACCGGCTCCAGGTATGCTGCGGCGGGGAATGGGTTCGGGCGGCGCCGCCGGCCCCGTAATCAGTCTACTCAAGCATGGTTTCCGGCGCAAGAGCTTTGCCTTGGACGGGCGATGAACGAGTTCAGACTCAAATCGGCTTTCGAGCCGGCCGGCGACCAGCCCGCCGCAATCAGCGAACTCCACGCCGGGCTCCTCGACGGCCGCAAATACCAGACCCTGCTTGGAGTCACCGGCTCAGGCAAAACATTCACCATGGCCCACGTCATCGCCCGCTACAACCGGCCGACACTCGTGATCTCCCACAACAAGACCCTGGCCGCCCAGCTCTACGGCGAGTTCAAGGGCTTCTTCCCCGACAACGCTGTCGAATTTTTCATCAGCTACTACGACTACTATCAGCCCGAGGCCTACCTGCCCACCACCGATACCTATATCGAAAAGGACAGCTCGGTCAACGAGGACATCGACCGCATGCGCCTCTCGGCCACCAGCGCGCTGCTCTCGCGCAGCGACGTGATTATCGTGGCCAGCGTCTCGGCGATCTACGGCCTCGGTTCCCCCGAGGACTACAAGGCCATGCTCTGTCAGCTGACTACCGGCCAGCAGGTCGAGCGCGACGAGGTCCTGGGCCGGCTGGTCGACATCCACTACGAGCGCAACGACCTCGATTTCCAGCGCGGGCGCTTCCGGGTCCGCGGAGATGTGATCGAGGTCTTTCCGGCCTACGAGGAAACCGCGATACGCATCGAGCTCTTCGGCGACGAGGTCGACCGCATCAGCCGCATCGATCCCCTGCGCGGCGAGGTCATCGCCAGCATGGACTCGGCCGCCATTTTCCCGGCCAAGCACTTCGTCGTCACCCGGCCCAAGCTCGAGACGGCGGTCCGCAACATCCGCGAAGAACTCAAAGAGCACCTGGCCGAGTTAAGGTCGCAGCAGAAACTGCTGGAGGCCCAGCGCCTGGAGAGCAGGACCAACTACGACATCGAGATGATGCTTGAAATCGGCTTCTGCAGCGGCATCGAAAATTATTCCCGTCATCTCGGCGGCAGGGGACCGGGGCAGCGTCCCTATTGCCTGTTCGACTTCTTCCCCGACGACTACCTGCTGATCATCGACGAGTCCCACGTCACGATCCCCCAGGTGGGCGGGATGTTCAAGGGCGATTTCTCCCGCAAGAGCACCCTCGTCGAGCACGGCTTCCGCCTGCCCAGCGCCCTCGACAACCGGCCCCTCAAGTTCCACGAATTCGAGGAACTGGTAAACATGGCCGTGTTCATCTCCGCCACTCCGGCCGACTACGAACTCGAAAAAAGCGGCGGCGAGGTCGTCGAGCTGATCATCCGGCCCACGGGGCTGATCGATCCCGAGGTGGTGCTCAGGCCGGTCAAGGGCCAGGTCGACGACCTGCTGGAGGAAATCCGCCGGGTCACCGACCGCGGCGAGCGCGTGCTGGTCACCACTCTCACGAAAAAGATGGCCGAGGACCTGGCCGAATACCTGTCCCGGATGGGCGTGCGGGTGCGCTACATGCACTCCGAGATCGAAGTCATCGAGCGGATCGAGATCCTGCGTGATCTGCGCCTCGCCGAATTCGACGTCCTGGTGGGGATCAACCTGCTCCGCGAGGGCCTCGACCTGCCGGAGGTCTCGCTGGTGGCCATCCTCGACGCGGACAAGGAGGGTTTCCTGCGCTCCGAGCGCTCGCTGATCCAGACCATGGGCCGCGCCGCCCGCAACGTCCAGGGGCGGGTGGTGATGTACGCCGACACGGTCACCGGCTCCATGCAGAGGGCCATTGACGAAACCGACCGCCGCCGCCGGCTGCAGACCGCCTACAACGAGGCCCATGGCATCGAGCCGCAGACCATCCGCAAGAGCACCGAGCAGGTGCTGCTCGCTACTTCCGTGGCCGACAAGCGCCTCGGCGAGCTGCCCGGCGTGCGCATCGCCGCCGACAGCAGGCCCAGCACGTATTCGGCAGAAATCGATACGGAGGAACTGATTAAGATATTAGAGCAGGAAATGGCTGAATCGGCAAAAAACCTCGATTTCGAGCGCGCCGCCCGCCTGCGCGACGAACTCTTCGAGTGCAGGGCCCGCCTCAGCGGGAAGAAAAGCGGCAGGAAAAAACACAAGGCCCACTGGAGTTCCTGATCAATCTCGCTGCGGGAATACTACTTGCCCGGACGAACACAAGACTCGCCCCGGATAAAAAGTAAAAAGCTGATATCTTCTTTTCCAGTCGATGAAAAGAAGCAAAAATCTTTGCCGCGCCGAACTCGCAGTGCCCTCGGAAGATGTCCGACCGGAGTGTAATCGCGGCAATTCAGGCGCTACCTGTGGTGATGGCCTGCGCTCGCCCTGTCCCGGTGATCCGGGGCAGACCTCGCGAAGTACGCCGACCCTTTCAGGTACTTTGACATGGGATAGGATTACGGCAAAATTAACCGCTGCGGAGTAGTTGGCTCGGACATGCGGCGCAGCGGAAGCGGCCTTCGGCCGCTTGGGGGTTGGTCTCTTGAAATGGTTGCAGCAGTATGCTTTTGGAGGGTGGCAGGGCAAACAACCGGGCTGCATGTTTGAGCTTAGGATCATTGGCAGCGGAATTATTACCGCGCTTACCATTAGGGAAATAGGACCATCAAGGATTAGGTGCGCCTTCAATTGGCCCGGCGTATTTTGGCGGGACAATTCAGGCCCTGCTGACCGGTAGCGTTTTCAAGGCCACGAAAACAAACAGTCAGTATGGACTTCACAAGTTAGAGCGAGTTCGGCCCGGTGAAGGCTTTTGCTTCTTTTGGCCACAAAAGAAGAGATAGAGAGAATCATTCTTCTTTCAAGATGCTTCGCCTTGTAGGCGGGGTAATTCACTCGTCCTCCAGCAGTCGCACGAAATAAAATCCCAGCTCGTTCGCCAGCACTCCTGATAGATCGCCCGTGTCCAGCTCGCTCAATTGGGAAGCCAGCTCGGGGCGCAGCACGTTTTTGCGCACGCTGAATTTTTCCGCGTGGCTGAAGTCGCCGTCCGGGTTGCCCTCCAGCTCTTGGGCCAGCCCGGCCATGCTCGCGCCGCCGGCGGCCCGGTCGCGGGCCTGCTCCAGCGCCCGGCGGGCTTTCCGCCGGTCGGAGTCGGTCACCGGCGCGGCAAACTCGATCATCCGCAGGGTCAGGCTCAGGTCCTTCTTCTGCACCGTGCGGATAATGTGGTAGCCGAAAAGCGTCCGCACCGGCTCGCTGATCTCGCCAGGCTCCTGGGCGAACGCCACGGTCTCGTACTCCCTGACCAGCGAGTTGCGCTTGGACCAGCCGATATCCCCGCCCTCCTGGGTCGAGCCGGGATCGCCGGAATGCTCGCGGGCCAGTTCGTAGAAACTGCCGCCCTGCTGAAGCTGGCGGTAGATCTCCCAGGCCTGCTTTTCGGCCGCGTGGAACTCGGCCTCCAGCGCCGCACCCTCTTTCTTGCGGTCCACCACGCAGAGGATGTGGCTGGTGCGCACCTGCAGGTACATGGTCTTCAGCCGGCAGGCGATATAACAGGCGCGGGGAGTGTGGATCACATCGCTCAGCGTCGAGTCGGCGAGCGCCAGCACCGCCTCGTCGAACTCCGGCGGCATCCAGCCCTCGGTGATCGTGATCAGGCCGCTGTCGGCGGCGCTTGCCCGGGTGCTGTACTCGGCCGCCATCGCGGCCAGGTCGGCTCCGCCCTCGATCATCTCGAGCACCTTGCGGGCCTGCGAACAGGCTTTGTCAACCGCTTCCTGCTGCGGGACCGGCTTGACCATCAACTGCTCGATCTGCACGTTGGCCAGGTTCGGGTTTTCTTCCCCGCCCCCGCAGGCGGCGCCCAGCAGGCCCGTGACTGCGAGTGGGGCGAATGCTTTAATCCAGGCTGTTTTCATCGGGTAATGTCATCGTGTTGAATGGGAACCGTCTCCGGATCAGGTCAGTTGTCCGTCTCGGTTTTGCCGGTGGGCCGCGAGTGCCGCTGGATCACCCGGTCGGCGATCCCGTACTTGAGCGCCTCGTCAGCCGTCAGATAGAAATCCCGGTCCGTGTCCTTTGCCACCGTTTCGACTCTCTTGCCGGTATGCCTGGCCAGCAGGCTGTTGATCAGCTCGCGCTGACGCTCGATCTCCCTGGCCTTGATCAGGATGTCCGTGCTGGGTCCCTCGGCGCGTCCGTAGACCTGGTGCAGCAGGACCTTGGAGTTAGGCAGCAGCATCCGTTTCTCTTCCGCTCCGGCGGCCAGCAGTACGGCCGCGCTTGCTCCGGCGATACCGGTGCAGATCGTGGAAATGTCCGGCTTGATGAAACTCATCGTATCGTAGATCGCCAGGCTCGAGGTAATACTGCCGCCGGGAGAGTTGATGTACAGGTGGATGTCCTTCTCCTGGTCCTCGGCCTCGAGAAACAGCAGTTGGGCCACCACCAGGTTGGCTATGTTGTCGTCGATATAACTGGCCAGCAGTATGATCCTGTCCTGCAGGAGGCGGGAGAAGATGTCGAACGCCCGCTCGCCCTGGGGAGTTTTCTCGTATACCTGCGGAATGATCATTCCTGGCCCTGCCTCCGTCAAATCAGTTAACCGGAATCCGGAACACCGCCGGTTCGTTTCCGCGCGGCCATTCGTCCCGCAGCTCTCGCCGCTGTCTGACGGCTAAGAATGTAATCAATGAACTCTTTGCCAGTCAATGCCTTTCTTGCTGCCGGGTAAGGTTCTGCCGCTTAAGGGGTTTACTTAAAGATTCGTTGTTCCTATATTGGTCGCGCATCAGGTAAGGGGCCGTGGAGTGCGGGGAAGGTATTGTGACCGGGGAGGAATGGATGAACAGCGACAGCGGGCGGAGTTCCCGCCTGATGGAACTAGAGGCTGTTTACGCTAGCGATGGACGGCTGGGGCGGGACGAGGCGCTGGCCGTGCTGGGCGACAGCGACATTCCGCTGTCCGGACTGCTGGCCCTGGCCGACCGGGTCCGCCGCGACCACCGCGGCGACCGGATCAGGCTCTGCTCGATTATCAATGCGCGCAGCGGGGTCTGCGGCGAGGACTGTACGTTCTGCGCCCAGAGCGCCCGCTGGTCCACCGGCGTGGAGACCTATCCGCTGATGGACCCGGAGAAACTGGCGCAGGCCGCCCGCAGGGCGGGGGAGGCCGGAGCCGGCGAGTTCAGTATCGTCACCAGCGGAGCCGGGGTAAAAACAGAAAAGGAACTTGCCGGGCTTGAGAGCGCGGTGAAAAAGATCTCCGCGGACGGCGCGGTGCAGAGCTGCGCCAGCCTGGGCAGGATCGAGAAGCGGGACCTGCAGCGTCTGGTCGACGCCGGCCTGCAGTGCTTCCACCACAACCTCGAAACCAGCCGCGAATTTTTCCCCGAAATCTGCTCCACCCATTCTTACGACGAACGGCTGGAGATGGTGCGCGGGGCCAAGAAACTGGGCCTGAGGGTCTGCTCGGGCGGCATTTTCGGCCTTGGGGAAAGCGACAGCGACCGGGTAGCCCTGGCTCTCGAACTGCGGGAACTGGGCGTGGACAGTATTCCGCTCAATTTCCTGCACCCGATAGCCGGGACCCCGCTGGAAAACGCCGATAACCTGACTCCCGAAACCTGTCTGCGGATAATCGCCGCGTTCCGGCTGCTGCTGCCCGAGAGGGATATCGTAGTCTGCGGAGGCCGGGTGCACAATCTCGGCGAGCTTCATCCGCTGGTGTTCTGGGCCGGGGCCAACGGCATCCTGACCGGCGATTACCTGACCACCACCGGCCGCAGCACGGCCGATGACCTCACCATGCTGAAAACGCTGGGACTGAAACCACATGAAGACTAGCTCGCCCGGCCTCGCGGAACTCGATTACCGTCATGTCTGGCACCCGTTTACCCCGATGTTGCTCTGGGAGGAGGAAGGTGCGCCGGTGATCGAGCGGGGCGAGGGCTCCTGGCTGATCGACACGGAAGGACGGCGCTATCTCGACGGGACCAGCTCCCTGTGGGTGATCCTGCACGGTCACGGCCATCCGCACATCACCGCGGCGCTCAAACGCCAGGCCGACCGCTTGTGCCACAGCACGATGCTGGGTCTGACCAATGAGCCGGCCTCCCGGCTGGCCGCGAAACTGGTCGAGATAGCGCCAGATGGCCTGGAGCGGGTCTTCTACTCGGACAACGGCAGCACGGCGATGGAAGTGGCGATCAAGATGGCCTACCAGTACCGAAGGCTCAGCCCCGATCCGGCCGAGCGGCAGCGCACCGGCTTTATCTCGTTCCGCAACGCCTACCACGGCGATACGATCGGTTCGGTGTCCACCGGCGGGATCGACCTGTTCCACGGCACGTTCCGCGACCTCCTGTTCCCGGTGGAAAGCTCCGAGTATCCTTATCACTACCGTAGCGGCGGCGGATTGGACCGCGAGCAGTACCGCGACAAATGCCTAGCCGGGCTGGAAGAAGTGATCGGGCGCAACCGGGAGCGGGCCGGGACGGTGGTGATCGAGCCGCTGGTACAGGGCGCGGGCGGGATGGTTACCGCCGAGGTGGGGTTCCTGGCCGGCGTCCGCGATTTGTGCGACCGCTACGGGATGCTGCTGGTGGCCGATGAAGTAGCCACGGGTTTCGGCCGCACGGGCAGGATGTTCGCCTGCGGGCACGAGTCTGTCCGCCCGGATTTCCTCTGCCTGGCCAAGGGTATCACGGGCGGCTACCTTCCCCTGGCCGCCACCCTTACCACCGGGCATATCTACGAGCGGTTCCTGGGAACGCGCGAAAACCCGGTGACGTTCTACCACGGCCACTCCTACACCGGCAACCCGCTTGCCGCCGCGGCCGCGCTGGCCAGTCTCGAAGTTTTCGAGAAAGAGAATGTTCTTGAAAATCTGCCTTCCACAATCGAATTTCTGGCACGGGCCTTGAAAGAGCAAGTAGAGCCGCTGGCCGCGGCAGGTGAGGTGCGGCGCCGGGGAATGATGGTCGGGATCGAGCTGGTGGCGGATCGCGAAAGCAGGGCTGCGTTCGCGCCCGGACTGAGATTCCCCAAGCGGGTGATCCTGGAAGCCCGTCGCCGGGGCGTGATAATCCGCCCGCTGGGCGACGTGATCGTATTGATGCCGCATTTGTCTTTCAGCGAACAGGAGCTGGCGATGCTTGTCGAGGTGACCGCCGGATCGATTGAAAAGGTGTGGCGGGAGGTGAACGGTTGAACCGGCTGATCGTTTTTTGTCTCCTCATGCTGCCAGCGGCGGTTTCGTTCTCCTGCGCCTCGCACCAGGCGGAGGACCAGTCGCGCAGGGCGGCCCCTGCCCCCGATTCGACCGCGTCAGCGGATTCGGCTGGCCCGGCGAGTGAGGAACCGGTCCCGGCAATCGACTCCGCAGTTGACGCTGCCGCCGACGGATTGCCGCCTGATTCGGTAACTGCGCCGGTGATTATCGACACCGCGGCGGCCGGCGCCGATTCACTCCCGGCGGACACAACCGTTATCGCGGCGGACAGTCTGGCGGCCGAGGATTCTCTCGCTCCCCGGCCAACCGCCCGCATCCGTCCGCCGCCGGCGGAGGACAGCGCGGCAGCCGACACCGCCCTTCCGCCTCCGAATCCCCGCGCCCTGCGCTACAACGCCATCTACATCAGCAGCGGAGCAATCGCCAATGGCGAATTGATGGCGAAATATATCGAGAAGGCGAAGCGGTACAAGCTCGGCGGTTTCGTGATGGACATGAAGGACGACCGGGGCTACCTGTCCTGGCGCAGCGAGCATCCGGTGGCCCGGAAGATCGGTTCGGGCACCGGCCGCCTCAGCGACCCGAACGAGCTGGTAAAGCTCCTCCACGACAACGGTCTGCTGGCCTGCGCGAGGGTGGTTGCATTCAAGGATCCTCTGCTGTCGCAATACGTCGAAAACGGTGCCTATCCGTACGCCGTGCTGGACAGCTCGACCGGGTTTCCCTGGGAGCAGGATAACGGGGAAACCTGGGCCAACATGATGGACGAGAGCATCCACGAGTATCTGATCGGTATTATCGCCGAACTGGTGGCTTTCGGTTTCGACCAGATCCAGCTCGACTATCTCCGCTTTCCCTCCGACGGGCCCACGGAGCGCTGTTTTTACCCTGTCGCGATTGATTCGCTGAACAAGGCCGAGGTGATAGGGCTGTTCCTCTCCAGGGTCAGGCAGGTGACTGATACTGCTGATGTTTCGCTGGCGGCCGACGTGTTCGGCTGGGTGCCCTGGCTGAAAAGAGATAAGAGCTACTGGATCGGCCAGGACTACGACGTGATCGCGAGCTGGGCGGATGTAATCTGCCCGATGCTGTATTCCTCGCACTTCCCGGAAGAATTCAAGGAGGAATTCGGACCGCTGCGGGCCTACTGGATAATCCGCGAGGGAACGGCCAGGAGTGTTTCGCGCAGCGGTCGCCGCAATACCGGGGTCCAGCCGTATATTCAGAGTTTCAATTACCGTTCGCCATATTACGGTCCGGACTACGTGCTGCAGCAAATGCAGGCCGCCATTGAGGGCGGTGGGGTCGGCTGGATCGCGTGGAATGCAAGAAGCGATTACTCAATGTTGTGGAAAGCACTGGAGAAATTTGAGACGCTTTCGCAGTGTAAGCTGGGAAATGAGTAAAATTTTCCTCTTGGGTAGGAAAAAAATACCTGTTATTGACGCGCTTGTTCTTGATAATTAAGATCAAGGCATTTAGATTGAAATGCTTGCCGCCCCCCTGCCTTGAATTCGCGCAGGCGAGAGATGGCTGAAAACGGTAAATCCAGTAGCAGTTGAACGAAAGTTTAAGGCTTGAGGGAGTCCTGGCACAGTGCCTTCGTACCCGGCGGCGCTGCAAACAGGCTCTGAAGGGGGAACTGTATATCTCTGAAGTTACTTGTCGTTGACGATTCGGCTACGATGCGCAGGATAATAATCAATACGCTGAAACGGAACAGACAAGAGGAAATCGTTGAGGCCGAGGATGGTGCGGACGCCTACGCGAAACTCGAAACCGAGAGCGGAATCGACTTTATCATCACCGACTGGAACATGCCGAACATGAGCGGCCTGGAATTTGTTAATAAGGTCAGGGGCGGCGATTTCAAGAAAATACCGATCCTGATAGTAACCGCCAGGAGTATCAAGAAAGATATAATTGAAGCGATAAAAGCCGGCGTGAACAGTTACATCGTCAAGCCGTTCACCCGGGTGACGCAACAGGAAAAAACGGACAAAATCCTGGAGAGTCTGAGCTGAGCAATACGGAGCCGGTTTCATTAACTAGCGGTTGAAAGTTATGGACAGCATTCTGATCACAGACCAGGAAGTCGGGAAATTCGAACAGCGCGAAGACGGCGTGTACATGTCGATATACTCCGACACCAAGGATAATTTCACCTACGAGGACGTGCGCCGCGAGATTATCCGTAAGGGTGTTGTCAACGGGGATTTCAATGCGGTCCGCAAAGTTTACGAGGAAGCAACCGGCGAGCCCCAGAAGATTGCTGAATATTTCGAGCGCTACGATACGCTGAAAGACAAATATATCAGCGTCAGTATCTCCGACAATGAGATGGAAGCCTACCTTTCACTGGGTGTCCCCGAGGGCCTGGCCGAGATTACTGTCAACGACGTACTCTACAAGCTGTACGAGTACGGGGTGGAGAAGGGAATCGACGAGAAACTGATCGTAAAACTGCTCAAGGCAGGCCAGCCGGTGCGAAACGCCGTTGTGGCCAAGGGTAAGAATGTAGTCAACGGCAAGGATGCAAACATCAAGATTCTGATCGATCTGGACAAGTCCGCCAAGCCGGTTATCACCGATGAGGGCTCGGTGGACTTCCGCAACATCAATCTGATCAAAATTGTCGACAAGGATCAGCTGCTGGCGGTCAAGGAACCGGTTACCGAGGGCGAGGACGGATTCGCGGTCACCGGCCGGATAGTGGAAGCCAGGCCCGGCGAAGATCTCCTGATGCCCCGCGGCAAGAACACTTACCTTTCAGAAGACGGCCTTCAGCTCTTCTCCTCGTTGATCGGCAACGTTTTTCTCGAAAGTGAAGCGCTCACCGTGGAGAACGTCTATATCGTCAAGGGCAATGTCGATTTCTCCACCGGCAACATCTCCTATCCAGGAGACGTGGTTATCAACGGGGACGTCAAAGCCGATTTCAGCGTTCACGCCGAGGGCAATATCGTTGTGCGCGGAACAGTCGAAGCCGCCGAGCTGGTCTCCACCAACGGCAGCGTGGAAGTCAAGAAGGGTATAATCGGAACCCAGCAGGAAAAGAAAGCCAAGATCGTGGCCGGTAACCACGTAAAGGCGCTCTTTATCCAGGAAGCCGTGGTCAGTTCCGGCAAGGATATCGAGGTCGGCAGTTATATTCTCAACAGTTCGATTCATGCCGAGCGTGACGTAGTGGCTGTGCGCGACAGAGGGATGATCGCCAGCAGTAACGTGTTCAGCGGAAATTGCGTCCGCGCCAAGAATATCGGTTCGATCAGCGATACCAAGACTCAGGTCAAAGTCGGCAAGATCGTCAAGGGCGACGTGGAATTCAAAGCCAAGCAGCTTGATGAGGAACTGGAAGTATTTATCGAGGAAGAAAAGCAGATTCGCAAGCGGATGGAATTTCTGGAACTGCTCAAAAAACGCCTGCCCCAGTTCCCTCCCGAAAAGGAAAAGGAACTGGTCGTTACTATCAAGAAAAACAAAAAGCTGGAAAAAATCAGGGAAGATATCATTACCGAGAAAAAAGATTTCGAATCAAAGTTTACCGACCAGTTCGGTTTCGAGCGCAAGATTTACGTGCTCCAGACCCTGTGGCCCGGCGTCCTGGTCGGAGTAAACGACCAGGTGCGCAAGATAGATGCCCGGCAGAGGCGGGTGGTAGTCGTACTCGATGAAGACCAGATCGAAATGAAGCGGCTGATTATGAAGGAAGCAACCGGCGGGAAATCGGATATCGAGGAAGAAGATGAGGAGGAAGAGGGTAAGGGTGAGTGAGGAAGAGTGATCAGCCGTGCAGCTGCCCGCCACCGGGGCTAACATCAGCAGGCTTGACACGGAATGTCTGAGGAAAACGTTCTACTTATAGACAGTGAATTGCTGACCAGGGATCTGCTCGGAAACCATTTTAAACACATGGGTTTCAAGGTCTTCGCCGTGGATAACTCGTCGGCCGCCTTAAAGCTGATCCCGCAGTCCAGGTTCCACCTGGCGGTGATCAGCGAAAAAGTGGGCGACAAATCATTGCAGGAGATTGTCTCCTGCCTGCGAACCCACGACGCCGACTCGCTGGTGTTCCTGGTGACTTCCCGGGCACGTGATGCCGGTTACCTTGAAAGCCGGTGCCTCTACGAATCGATTGTCAAACCGTTCCGCCTGGAAGAAGTCAGCGTCAAATTCCATCACGCGGTGGAAAATATCTCGTTGCGACGCGCCTTGCGGGCCAGTGTGGATCAAGTGCGGAAACTGAAAAGTGAGCTCGCGGCATACGGGGACGCGGCGGAAGAAGTCGCGATTCCGGAATTGGCCGAACTGAAAGCGGAGGGTGCCGGAAACGGCAGGGAGGGGACTGACACTGTATCAAGCCCTGGCAAGGATAATATGGTTGAATCCGACTCAGAGGACGACGTATTCGAGAAGATTCGGAAACTCGATGTTTTGCGTAACGCCGGAATCTTGACCTCCGGCGAGTTCAACAGGAAAAAGAAAGAACTGCTGGACAGGATATGAACTCAGGACAAAATGAAAGCGGCACGAGGGCGCTCTCCACGGTTCTCGATAACTGCATGAGTTGCGCTCTGGAAAATGTGGCCTGCGGTATCCTGGCGGTAGATTCCGAAGGCGCAGTTGTGCTGTTCAATCGCGCTGCCGAGAACCTCACGGGATACGACCGTCAGGACGTGGTGGGCCGCCCATACGGCGAGCTGCCGTTTCTCGTGGAAGACACCGGAGCCGGCGCCCTGTTCGAGAGAATCAGCGCTGGACCATCCGAAGAGCGGGAGGAGAAAAAGCTCAGCACTGGGGACGGCCGCGGGATTCCGGTCGAATCGCTGATCCGTCCGGTTCGCAACGATGATGGAGAACTGGTGGGGGCGCTGGAAATCTTCACCGACCTTTCGGCGATCAAGGAGCTGCGCGAAGAGGTCTCGCGTTCCCGCACGCTGAGCGCCCTGGGCGAGATGAGCGCCAACGTAGCTCACGAAATCCGTAATCCGCTGGGCAGTATCGGCGGATTCGCGGCTCTGCTCGAAAGGGACCTCGAGGATGACGATCCGCGGCGGAACCTGGTGAAGAAGATAATTGAGGGTGTGGCCAGCCTGGACAAAATTGCCACCAACCTGCTGATCTTCACCCGCCCGATTAAAGCCGACCTTCGCCAGACCGACCTCGGCCAGTATGTCAACGAAGTGCTGGCGTATCTGGAAATGGAGATCGAGAGCCGGACTTTGCCTGTGCGAATCCAGCGTAATTTTCCCAGTGGACCGCTGAATTCCAAAATCGATCCCAGCCTGATGCAGCAGGTGCTGCTCAACATTTTCCAGAACGGTCTTCACGCGATGCGCGACAAGGGAGGCTGCTTGACAGTCCGGCTGGCGAAGCGCAGAAACGGAGGGCGCGAACGTGTGGAAAGTCTGCCGGAGGAGATGATCGAGTTGCTGATTGAAGACGAGGGGGTGGGGATGAGCGAGGAAGTGCGCCAGAAAATATTCAACCCGTTTTTCACCACCCGCGAGGATGGGACCGGCCTGGGCCTGGCTATCAGCAAGAAAATGATCCAGGAGCAGAACGGGGTGATCCGGGTCGACAGTCAGCCTGATTCGGGTACCAAGATAACCATATTGTTACCTTACTGTCCTTAAAAGAAGGGGTATGTATGGATTTCAAGAGAATCCTGGTCGTTGACGACGAGCCCCTGATGCGGGATTTTCTTGTCGAGACGCTGCAGCGTAAGAAATACGTGGTCGACGCTGTCGGCAACGGCTCCCAGGCGATTGAAAAGGTCAAGGGCGAGCATTACGACCTGGTGATCAGTGATATCCGTATGCCTGAAGTGAGCGGGATGGAAGTGCTGGAGGATGTAAAGAAGAACAACCCGGAAACCGAAGTCGTGATGATTACCGCGTTCGGCACGATTGAAAACGCCGTGGGCGCGATGAAGATAGGCGCCTACGATTACATCACCAAACCGTTCAGCGCCGATGAGATCGAGATCGTGGTCGACCGCGCGCTCGAACGCCAGCAGCTTCGCGACGAGAACCGCAATCTGCGTAACGACAACAACCAGTTGCGTAATCAGCTCAAGGAAAAATACACGTTCAGCTCGATTGTCGGCGTCAGCGATGTAATGCGCGAGGTATATGACAAAATCGAAATGATCGCGCCCAGCAAGGCGACCGTGCTGATCCTGGGCGAAAGCGGAACCGGTAAGGAACTGGTGGCCCGGGCGATCCACTACAACAGTGACCGCCAGAACAGGCCTTTTATCAAGGTCAACTGTGCCGCCCTGCCCGAAAGCCTGATGGAGAGCGAACTGTTCGGCCATGAGAGAGGCGCTTTTACCGGCGCGATCCGCACAACCAAGGGCCGTTTCGAGCTGGCGAACACGGGATCTCTGCTGCTGGACGAAGTAGGCGAACTGTCGCTGCCCCTGCAGTCCAAGCTGCTGCGCGTGCTGCAGGAGCGGGAGTTCGAGCGGGTGGGCAACCCCAACCCGTTCAGTGTTGATGTCCGGGTGATCGCTACCACCAACCGCGACCTGAAGGTAGAGATTAAGGAAGGCAACTTCCGCGAGGACCTGTTCTACCGGCTGAATGTCGTGCCGATCCTCCTGCCTCCCCTGCGCGACCGTAAGGAGGATATCGCTCTGCTGGCCGATCATTTCATGCGCAAGTACTGCGAGGAAAACAGCCGTGTTATCAGCGGGATCAACGATACGGCCATGAATAAACTGATGGCCCAGGACTGGCCGGGTAACGTCCGTGAACTCGAAAACCATATCGAGCGCGCGGTTGTTCTCTGCCGCGAAGAGGAACTCGATGATCGCCATTTCAGCTTCGAACTCGAAAGTGGAGACTCCGGCGGCATCGGCAGCCTCGACGGGGTGGGGCCGGGAGTAACGCTCAAAGAAATGGAAAAGCAGTTGATCCTCTCCACGTTGACCAGTGAAAAAAACAACCGGACCCGGGCCAGTGAAGTCCTCGGTATCAGTGTCCGCACCCTGCGCAACAAGCTGAACGAGTATTCCGGGGAAGGTGTCAAGATACCGTAATCTTCAGCCGGTTCACAGTAGTTGCAGCAGGCCAATCAGCTGCTCGATGAAGCCGAGAGTAAGCTGTGCAGCTTGAATAAAGTGTTTAATCTTTTCAAATCCGCTGGAAGCGATAGTGCCGGAGAACTAGAAAAAAAGAAACGGGCCCGCGGACTTTCGATCCGAGCGCGACCATGAAGGACAGGGAAGAACGCCAGCTGGTTGCCGACGAGATCGGGGGGAATTTCAGTGAAAAAAAGAAAAACTGGCTTCTGTAAGCTCCGGACGACAGTTAAGAGCCCGTGCAGCCTTATTCAGGACGCGCGGGCTTTATCGTTTTACTGGCTGCTTATTTCTTTTTCCTGGCTGATCCCGGTTTGGCCGGTTTATATGCGCCGGAAGTATCCTTGACTATCTGCTTTTTCTCCACCGCGGCTTTCAGATGAGGGTACAGGTTCTGAACCCTGGTCCCGATTATCTGGGCGATCCGGGGTGGCCTGATTCCGCCGGGATGTTGCTTGATAACGTTGTGGATCCGCTTCTTGATATCCATCATTCTTTTACCGCGCTGCCTGCCTTCGTCGAATTTGCCTTCGAGTAACTCCGCCAGCTTGTCCACCCGTTCTGTCAGACTATCAATTTTGCGTTCCAGGCTGCTCTCGGTTGGCAAGTTGCCTTTGTAAGCTCCGGCTAGTTCTTTCATGTTTTTGACGATATCCTCCACACCTGCCAAGAAAATTGTCATCATGTCGTTCATTGCTGATCCACCCTCCTGAATAATAGTATTCCTTGTTTGAGTGAATTTGAATTCATGGGAACGTGTACATTGAAATGAAATGATGCGGCGCGGTTTCCCGGCACGGAGCCGTTACTAGACAAAATAACAGGAGGGAAGAAACTGTGCAAGGCAGAAAACTATAAAATAATTTATTGTTTATGATTTGGTAACCGGGGAGGCGGCAAAATCTGTCGTGACAGTTAAGATGTGCATAATTCTTGATGATAATCGAGCAAGGCAATCGGTGTAGCCTGCACCTTGAGGCGCGGCGGGATTAACCGGGAGCCGGGCGTTGGTGAGCCTGATTTATCACTGGCATGGATGTTGCAACTTCCCGGCCACAGAGAAATTTCAACCGGCCGGACAGGATCTTCTGCGGCGCGGATATGCGCGCGCAAAGTACCACCAGCCAACAATCTCTGGCACTGACAGTTGCAGCGGCACGACTCACGGCTGCCGGGAGAATGTACGCATGCTGAATAAATTTCTGTTCGAGCAAACTAATTTGCCGCTTCTGCATAAGGGTCTCGATACCTATGCCCTCCGCCAGCAGGCTTCAGCCCACAATATCGCTAATGTCAACACGCACGGTTTCAGGCGGATGGAGGTTAAGTTCGAGGAGGAGCTGCGCAAGGCGCTCAAGATCGAAAACGGCATCAACGCTAAGATGACCGACCGGAACCATTTCAAGATCGGCGCCGGAACGCTCGACCAGGTCGAGCCGGTTGTCTATATGCCCACTGACGATGAGCTGCATTCCGGTATCAACAACGTGGATATCGACGTGGAAATGGTCAGGCTGGCCAAGGCCCAGTTATCGTTTGATTTCGCCGCGCGGATGAGCAACCGTACGTTCAGCGGACTGCGCAGCGCAATTCGCGGAGACGTTTCCTCATGAACAATTCGACGGAGTAACTAGATGGCACTGGAACGGATCTTCAGCGGACTCAATATCAGCGCTACCGGCATGAGCCTGCAGCGCACCCGGATGAACACGATCGCCCAGAATATCGCCAATGCGGAAACCACCCGAACCGATCAGGGCGGACCTTACCGCCGCAAGTTCGTGGTTTCCCGCGAGGCCGAGCCAACCGTGTTTCCCAAATACGTCGAGAACGACATCCGCCTGCGGCAGACCTCGGCCAAGCACTACGAGGATGAGCCGATCCGCGACGAAACCCCGGTGCCAAGCGGTACCGAGGTCGTGGAAATCGTCGAGGACCTGGCGCCGCCCAGGCTGGTCTACGATCCCTCGCATCCCGACGCCAACGAGCAGGGCTATGTGGCCAAACCGAATATCAACACGGTTACCGAAATGGTGGACATGATCAGCGCCGCCCGCGCATACGAGGCCAACCTGACTGCGCTTAACGCTGCCAAGGATATGAACCGTAAGGCGCTGGAAATCTGACGGCTCCACTGGTATTAACCGGCGGACTGACAGGTGGGAGTAACCGCAAATGAGAGTTCTGCCCTATTTCAATAACATCCGTCCCGCACCGGCAGGCAACCGGCCCTCGCCGGTTATGGCGCCGGTCAGCGGGCAGGCTGATAACTCTCCGGCACAGCATGTTTCCCGCAGCCAGGCCCCCGGTGCCGATGTATTTATCCCGTCCAGTCCGGTGTCGGGAGTTGTCTATTCCTATCATGCGCCGAAAGCGGACAGGGACACACCGGACAGCGTGATTAAATCCGGCAACTATAGTTTCTACCAACTCAACGGCAGCAAGCAGAGCAATGAGCCGGGCGAGGTTGGCGGGAAGCTGGACCTTAAGGGTTGAGATTGACCGAACGCAAGCGAGGAGCTAGAGATAATGGCTGATTTCCGTATCCAGGCCAACCGGCCCGAACTGCAACAGATGTTCCGCCAGAGCGAGCAGATTGCCCCTCGGGTTAAGCAGCCGGATGAGCTTCGGGGGTTGGAGCAGAGCACCGGTGAAATTTCTTTTCGCGAGTCGATCCGGAATTTCGTCCATGACGTGGACAACATGCAGAAAGATGCGGCGGAGAAGACTCAGTTGTTCATGGCCGGCGAAATCAGCAACGTCCACGACGTGATGATAGCCGTTGAAAAAGCCAATACCAGTTTCCAGCTGCTGATGGAACTGCGCAACAAGATGCTCGATGCGTATCAGGAAATCAAGCGGATGTCCGTCTAATTGGAAGACGGATTTTTTCAATAAATACAGGCCAAAGGAAAGCTATCGATGAACGAATTTTTTCAGAATTTCCTGATACAGGCTCGCGAAGTCTGGGGCAAATTGAGCCCGAACCAGCGCTTTGCCATGGCGGGAGTGACTTTCCTTACTATCATCGGCATGATAGTTCTGCTGATCTGGGTCCAGCGCCCGAAGTACGAAGTGCTTTATTCCGGTCTTGGCGAAGAGGATGCGAATAATATCGTCATGGAACTGCAGGCCCGGCAGGTTCCATATAAGATGGGCCAGAACGGCACCACGATCCTGGTGCCCAGTACCGAAGTCCCCGAAACCAGGTTGGAGCTGGCGGGTAAAGGACTGCCCCGCGCCAGCGGCGTGGGCTACGAAATTTTCGATAAAGTGAATATCGGCGTTACTGATTTTGTGCAGAAGATAAACTACCGACGGGCGCTGGAAGGTGAACTGGTCCGCTCGATCGAGACCGTGCGCAGCGTGGACAAGGCTCGCGTGCACATCGTAATTCCCGAGGAGCGGCTGTTCAGTGAAGACCAGAATGTGCCGACGGCCAGCGTGATGCTCAAGCTCAAACCTACCGCCGAACTCAAAGAGATGCAGATCAGGGGCATCACCAACCTGGTGGCCAGTTCGATCGAGGGCCTGGAACCGGCCGCCATCACGATAATCGATTCCTACGGCAACATGCTTTCCTCTATCGAGTCGGTGGATCCGATGGTCAAGCTGACCGCACACCAGCTCGAACTCCGCCAGCGCATGGAAGACTACCTGACCAAAAAGATCCAGTCCCTGCTCAACAGCGTGCTGGGTAACGGCAATGCGGTGGTCCGCGTCTCGGCCGAGATCGATTTCAAGAAAATAGATCAGACGATCAAGACGTACGACCCCAACACGGTGGTCCGCGGCGAGCAGCGCGAGGAAACGGTGCAGTCAAACCAGACTGAGAACACCTCCCAAAGCCGTGAAAGCGCGATCACCAATTTTGAAATCAACGAAACGATGGAGCATGTGGTCTCCCAGGCCGGCAGTATCCGCCGGCTTACTGTCGCCGTGTTTGTCAATTATGTCCAGCAGATTACCCAGGACGCGAGCGGCAACGAAGTTGTCCAGCGTGTTCCGCGCGTCCAGAGCGATCTGGACAATATCACCTCGATAGTCCAGAACACGGTCGGCTACGACCAGCTGCGTAACGACCAGGTGATAATCAGCCAGTTCAATTTCGACACATCGCAGATCGACGAGCAGCGGCAGGCTTTGGAGCAGGCCGAACGCCGCGAATTCTGGTACGGCGTTTCCCAGAAACTCCTGCTGGTAATCTCGATCCTGATTTTCGTCCTGTTCGCCCGCTCGCTGCTGCGCTCGCTGAAAATTCTGCCGCCGAAGGAAGCGGCCGAGGAGGGTATCGAGACCGCCGTGCCGATCGAGGAGGAAATCAGCCTCGAGGCCCAGAAGCGGGCCCAGATCCAGGAGCAGGTAATGATCTTCGCCAAGGAAAAACCGGCCAATGTCGCCAAGCTGATCAAAACCTGGATGGTCGAAGATGAATCGAACGATTGATTGTCTCCATTGAGTGGATAATACGACAATTTCACGGTTCAGGCGGGTTCAGTGGATGGTTGTAATCAAGACTAAAACCCCGATCAGCAAGGTTTTCTGTAAAACCTCATCGAGCGATGCCGAGTTTATCAGCGGGATCGACGTGATGGAGCGGAAACCCGATCCGCTGGCCGGCGAAGAGGTTCAGCAAGCCCTCAGGCGGGAACTCGAGCAGGCTCGCAGCCAGTGGGAACAGGAAGCCGAACTGAAAACCGCTGAAGCTTACGAACGGGGCAGGGAGCAGGGATGCGAGGAGGCCGAAGGCGCAATCGAACAGCGCGCCGCCGAGCTTGCCAGCGTAATAAGTTCCCTGGCCCAGGCCCGCGAGAAACTGCTGGACGATACCGAGCAGGCGGTGCTTGAAATGTCCCTGGCAATCGCCAGGCGATTTATCGAACAGTCGGCCCTGCTGAGCGACGAGCTGATCCGTAATACTATTAAAGACGCTGTCAAGATGGTGACCGAAAAGGAAAAGGTCGTGATCAGGGTCAACCCGGACGACCTCGACGAGGTCCGCAGTCACCAGGACGATATTATTTTTATCGGCGACGGGATCGGCAGGCTGGAAGTACGCGGCGACAAGCAGATCGAGCGCGGCGGCTGCGTTATCGAAACCGAGGCCGGTAATATCGACGCCAGGATCGCCAGCCGCTTCGAGGAACTGGACAAGGCGATCAGGCAGGTTTACAACGACCGCAAGAGCGGGGGAGGCGATGAGCCTGGATCGGAAAAACAGGAATGAACCCTCGGAGCTGGCCGCGCCGTATCTCGAGGCGCTCCAGCACTGCGAGGATATCTCGCTCAACGGCAAGGTCAATCGCGTGGTCGGCCTGATTATCGAGTCGATTGGCCCCGATGTCTCGATGGGTCAGATCTGCCGTATCCGCAGCCGCGACGGCAGCCGGGAGGACAAGGCGGAGGTCGTGGGGTTCAAGGAAAACAAGGTTCTGCTGATGCCGCTGGGCGCCATGGAGGGAATCGCCCCGGGATGCGAGGTGGTTGCCGAACAGGGAAATTTCAACGTCGAAGTCGGCCCGGCCCTGCTGGGCCGCGTGCTCGACGGACTGGGCCAGCCTATCGATGGCCACGGGCCGCTGCACGCCCAGCAGCGCGTCAGCGCGTACCGTCAGCCGCCAAGCCCGATGGAGCGGGCCAGAATAACCGAGCCGATCGCGACCGGGATCAGGGCTATCGACGGGATGCTGACCTGCGGCAAGGGACAGCGTATCGGGATTTTCAGCGGCAGCGGTGTGGGCAAAAGCGTGATGATGGGTATGATCGCCCGCAACACCGAGGCCGATGTCAACGTGATCGGCCTGATTGGCGAGCGCGGGCGCGAGGTGCGGGACTTTATTGAGCGCGATCTGGGCGAGGAAGGCCTGAAACGCTCGGTGGTGATCGCGGCCACCAGCGACCAGCCAGCTCTGGTCAGGCTCAAGGGAGCTTTTATCGCCACGGCTATCGCCGAGTATTTCCGCGACCAGGGCATGGATGTCATGCTGCTGATGGATTCGGTGACCCGGATGGCGACGGCCCAGCGCGAAATTGGCCTGGCGGTCGGCGAGCCGCCGACAACCAAGGGCTATACCCCGTCGGTATTCGCCATGCTGCCCCGGCTGCTGGAGCGCTCGGGCAAACTGCAGCACGGCAGTATCACCGGTCTCTACACCGTACTGGTTGACCAGGACGACATGGACGAGCCAATCGCCGATGCCATGCGCTCGATCCTGGACGGACACGTGGTGCTCAGCCGCCGGCTGGCATCGATGAACCACTACCCGGCAATCGACGTGCTGGGCAGCGTGAGCAGAGTCATGATCGATGTAGTCAGTTCCGCTCACAGGCAGAAAGTCAATGAGCTGCTCGAGGTGCTGGCTACTCATCGCGAGGCCGAGGACCTGATTAATATCGGGGCCTATCAGGCCGGCACCAACCCGGCGATCGACAAAGCCATTCGTTCGATTGGGCCGATCACCAAGTTCCTGCGTCAGGATATCGACGAGCATACGAGTTTCGACCAGACTCTCGTACGTCTGGAGTCACTGCACACCGAAGTGGAGGGAACGCCGCCGGGAGCGGCACAGCAGGGCCGGCAGCAGGCGGCTCAAGCTGCCGCACAAATGCCGCAGGCCGAAGGCGGCATGCTCGAAACAGGAAAGCGGCAAGCACGGTGAGACGTGGGAACAGGTGAATGAAACAGTTCGAGTTCAGGCTGCAGAAAGTGATGGAAACCACCCGCACCAGGGAAGAATTGCAGAAAAGGGAACTGGCGGTGGCGCTGGCCGAACTCGACAGGAACGAGCGGCTGCTGGAGGAAATGATAGACTGCCTGACCGAGGAACTGGAGCAGTTTTCTGGCCGGCGGAATTCCGGCTCGATTAAGGTCAGCGCCCTGGTTCAGTGCGCCACCTATACGGATAAGGTGCTGGACGATATCCACCGCCAGCGGGACGACATCGAAAAAGTGGTGAAACTGGTGGAGCGGAACAGGGAAAAACTGCTCGAGATTACCAAGGACAAGAAAATACTGGAAAAGCTCAAGGAAAAAAGATACAAGGAGTATCGCCGGAAACTGCGCCAGGTGGAGCAGAAATTCATGGATGAGTTGAGCGCGCGGAATTTCCACAACGGCGATGAGTAATACAGGATCCCCCGTTGCGGAACAGTCCCGCCAGGCTTAAGTATAATAAGCATGGAAGGTAAGATGAAACGAGCATTCAGAATCAACGGAGATGACCAGCCATGACCAAGTTACTGCAGTTCATGGGCGGTTTTATTCTGTCGTTCCTGCTGATAATCGGACTGTTTACCGGTATCATCTGGTATACCAAGGAATACAGCGAGCCGCCCCTGCCCCCGGTGAACATGGACAGCCTGCTGGCAGCGGGCGTGGTGCCCGACAGCCTGAATGTCTATGACAAGGAGCGCTACCAGCTCGAACAGCAGCGCGTGCAGTTGATGGCCGAGGAGGAAGCCCAGCAGAGGCGAAAGTCCGAGCTGGAGCAGCAGAAGCTGCAGCTCGAAGAGCTTCAGCGGCAGTTGAGTTCCGCCAGCGCCGAGGAAGACTCGATCATGAACATCCAGTACACCGAGATGGCCAAGCTGTTCGAGAGTATGAAACCGGTCGACGCGGGTGCGGTGATGAACAGCCTGCCCGATTTCTCGGCGGCCAAAATCCTGACCAGGATGAGCAAGCGCCAGGCCGGCCGGCTGATGAATTCCATGGACACCAATAAGCTGGCCAAAGTGAGTCAGTTGATCACCCTGATCAAGGACTGATCGGGCGGAGACTGCTGGGGAGGAAAACGTAAAAAGGGGATAACCTCTGCCTGAGGCTATCCCCTTTTGTTCGGCTGTTTCCCGGCTGGTTAACCGATGGCGTCGTGGCCCTCCTCGCCGGTGCGTATCCTGACACAGCGCTCCAGCGGCTGCACGAAGATCTTCCCGTCGCCGATTTTCCCGGTCCTCGCCCCCTGGATAATCGCCTCCACAGTGGCGTCGACAAAGTCCTCGTTGACCGCGATTTCCAGCCTGATTTTCTTCAGCAGATTTACCTCGTGGATCACTCCGCGGTAAGTTTCGGTGAAACCTTTCTGCTGGCCGCAGCCGATCACGTTGCTCACGGTCATCTTGTGTACGTCGTGCTCGAACAGCGCTTTCTTCACGTCCGGAAGTTTTTCCGGCTGAATCAATGCAATTATCAGTTTCATCTCTCATCTGCTCCCGGTTTATCTAGTCGGTGAGGAAGATCTGGAAGCCGGCGTAGCTTTCCATCCCGTGCTCACCGATATCCAGTCCCCGAATTTCCTCCTGCTGGCTGACCCGCAGCCCCACCGTGGCGGCCAGCAGCTTGAAAATGATATACATGCTGACCAGCGTAAACAGGATTACGGTGAGACTGCCGAGCGCCTGTACGCCCACGAGCTTGAACCCGCCCCCGAAAAACAAACCGTCGCTTTCGTGGAACAGCCCCAGGGCGACAGTTCCCCACGCGCCGCACATGCCGTGCACCGGGATCGCTCCCACCGGGTCGTCAACGTGAATCCTGTCCAGAAAACTGACGCCGAAAGTGACCACCGGCGCGGCCAGGAATCCGATCAGCACGCTGGAGGCCGGGCTGACCACGGCGCAGGGTGCGGTAATTGCCACCAGTCCCGCCAGGGCGCCGTTGATCGACATGCTGAGGTCTGGTTTGCCGTAGCGCCACCACACCAGCAGGGTCGTGGCCACGCAGCCGGCCGAGGCGGACAGGTTGGTGTTGACCGCCACCTTGGCGATCAGATGGGCGTCCATCCCGCTCAGGCTGCTGCCCGGGTTGAACCCGAACCAGCCGAACCAGAGGATCAGGCAGCCCAGCGCGGCCAGCGGGATATTGTGGCCCGGAATCACGTTGGCGCTGCCGTCGGGATTGTACTTGCCCAGCCGAGGGCCGAGCACGATCGCCCCGGCCATCGCCGCGAAACCGCCGACCGAGTGGACCACCGTGCTGCCGGCGAAATCCTGGAAGCCCAGCTCACTGAGCCAGCCTCCGCCCCAGATCCAGTGGCCCACGATCGGATAGATCAGGGCGCTGATGATAAAACTGTAGATCATGTAAGTTTTGAACTTGGTCCGCTCGGCCATCGCACCGGCCACGATTGTCGCCGCGGCCGCGGTGAACACCGCCTGGAACAACCAGAAAGCATAAGTCGGCACGCCGGCGGTCTCCGCGGGCGATCCGATCAGGAAGAACTGGTCGGTTCCCAGCAGGCCGTTGCCTGCCCCGTACATCAAGCCGAACCCCACCATCCAGTAAGCCAGCGAGGCCATCGAGAAGTCCATCATGTTTTTCGTCAGGATATTGGCGGCGTTCTTGGCCCGGGTAAACCCGGCCTCCAGCATGCCGAAGCCGGCCTGCATGAAGAATACCAGGAATGCGGCCACCAGCACCCAAACCGTATTGATTCCCCTGACCAGTTCCGCGACAGTCGGACCGTTGTCCGCCGCGTACACTAATCCCGGGCCCGCGAACAGCAGCCAGGAAGCGGCCAGCGCCACCGGACGGATTCTACTCATCAAACCTCCCTGAAGCTGAAGATTAGGTTGTGGGGGACTCCAGTAGTGTTTCAGGCAAAAATCTAACGGGGGTCTATTACGTAGCTGTTAACCGGAAGTTAAATTTTGTTTAAATCCGTGTTTCGTTATTGTTACGAGGGGCGATAAAGCTCCATAAAGTATCCGGCCTCTTTAGCGGAGATTGCGCCCGTTATCTGCCCGGATGGCAGAATGCAACAGGATTTAACTGAGTACGGCAGTGTTAACTTGTTTAAATAAAATTACTTATGTATTTCCGGTGCTGCGGGTACGCATGTTGCTATTTTAGGAACCGCGATTTACTTTAAGGGTAGATTTCAGTACGAACCGACCATGAAACGACGCCCTGCCAGAGAGCTGGGGAGAATGACATTTTCCAACGAAGGTTGAGATGGGATTTATTTATGGACTGGACCCCCTGTACTGGTTGCTGATCGGACCGACCATGGTCCTGGCTATCTGGGCCCAGATTAAAGTGAAATCCACGTTCAGCAAGTTCAGCAAGCGGCCCACCGGCAACAGGATGACCGGCGCCCAGGCCGCCGAGGCTGTTTTGCGCTACGCGGGGATCGGTGATGTCAAGATCGAGCAGGTGGGCGGCATGCTCAGCGACCACTACGATCCCAGGAACAAGACCCTGCGCTTGAGCCCCGACGTGTACGGCAGTTACAGTATCGCCGCCGCCGGAGTTGCGGCCCACGAAGCCGGTCATGCCATTCAGCATGCCAGGGGTTATGCCCCGCTCAAGCTGCGCTCGACCCTGGTTCCGGTCGCGCGTTTCGGCTCGTGGCTGGCCTGGCCGATGATTATTTTCGGGATGCTGTTGCAGTCGTTGCAGTTGATGCAGCTGGGTATCCTCGCTTTCAGCGCCCTGGTCGCCTTTCAGCTGGTTACCCTGCCGGTTGAGTTCAACGCCAGCAGCCGGGCCAAGGCCGTCCTGGTCAAGGCCGGCGTGCTGGGCAGCCGGGAGGAGAGCGAGGGGGTCAACAAGGTGCTGAACGCCGCGGCGATGACCTACGTGGCCGCCACGGTGACGGCTGTTGCTCAGTTGCTGTATTTCCTGGTCCGCTCCGGTTTGCTCGGCGGCCGGGACGATTAACCCGGACTGCGAAAGATCGATTGGGCGATGCTTTAGTGCGGGAGCGGCCCTGGCGCCCTTGAACGCTTAGATAGCGGTTGAACAGAAATCGCGATTGGTTTTTCAGGCAGACAACTTTCCGCTAAGAAAACAGATTGCCTCGCGGCTCTGCCGCGGGATAATTCATTGCAGGCAGGGAGTCCGGGAGATGAAGCATGCCGCAGCAGTGACACTCGCCATCGCTCTAACCGCCGGACTGTGGGCGCAGGAAGAGGCGTCCCGCCAGTCCCATGTATCGATTACCGCCGGTGACTTGGAAGTGGTGATCGCCGATAACGCCGAGTACGAGGGACACCGCGCCTGGTACAACGGGGTGGCGTATCTCTCGCACAAGGCGCAGCCCGGCAACCATTTCTGGCGGCGTGTGGCCGGGATGAATTTCGAGCATATCTGGGACGGGGAAAAATGGTGGGAACCTGCCGAGGTCCTGTTCGAGCCGCGGTCCTCGGAGGTCGTGCTCCACCAGCTCAACGAAACCAGCGTACAGCTCCATATGCCGCCCAGCAATCTCCACTGGCTGGAAAGCTGGACAACCTATACAGTCGCCGCCCCGCACTACATCGACATGGACTTTTTCTGCATACCGCGCAGGGACACTTTCGACCGGGGTTATATCGGCCTGTTCTGGGCCAGTTATATCAACACCACCGACGAGGATGAGAAGACGATTTACTATATCGGCTCCCACAAGGACAGCCGCAAGCGTCAATGGGTAAGCTGGAAAACCGCGGCCCACTCAACCAACGGCACCGTGCGCTACCAGGAAGATATCCGCGATATCTCGTTCAACCCCGAGCACAGACGGATGCTCTACACAACGTTCGCCGACAGCGCCTACGCCTATCCGTTCTACTATGGACGCCGTGGTGAAATGGTGCATATTATCATGTTCGAATCAGCGCCCGGTGCGATCCGTTTTTCCCATTCGCCGACCAGCGGAGCACCCGTGCGCCCCGGCACAAATCCGGCCTGGGACTGGCAGTATATCATCCACGACTACGAAGTGGGCCACAGCTACGGCTACACCGCGCGGCTGGTCTATAAACCGTGGGTCGGCCGGCAGGACGTGATCGATGAGTACGAAAGCTGGTCCGGCCGCAAAGTGACACTGACGGATTGAGTCTGACCTTGCGTAACTTTACACACCCCGTCCGCATTCGCGGACACCCCTCTCGAGAGGGGAATTTCCAGATAGACGAGAGGATATCCCATGAAAGCGATCCTGATATTCCTGCTGGCCGCCGTGATGATTCCGCTGGGATTCGCATCGCTCCGCGCCCAGGTGCCCGTGTTCACCGACAGCGAACTGGAACAGCCCGTCTACCGCCTGCTGAGCGAACTTCACGGCTGGGGCCGCGAGAACCGGATGCTCAATGTGCCGCCCCAGGACGGCCGTCTGCTGAAGATGCTGGTGCGGATGAACGGGATCAAAAACGCCCTGGAAGTCGGCACCTCCAACGGGCTGAGCGCAATCTGGATCGCCCTGGGCCTGCGCGAGACCGGCGGGAAATTGACAACCCTCGAGATTGACCCGAACAAGGTCAAGCTGGCGGGGGAGAACTTTGCCAAGGCGGGGGTGAGCGAGCTGATCACGATAGTCGAGGGCGATGCGCTGGCGGAGCTGCCCAAGCTGACCGGTGAGTTCGACCTGGTGTTCCTCGATGCGGCCAAGGGGCAGTACAAGGGGTATCTCGACGCTGTCTGGGACAGGATTCCGTCAGGTGGGATAATCGTGGCCCACAACGCGATCCAGATGGCCGACGCGATGAGGGATTACCTGGATTTTGTGCAGAACCACCCGGAACTGCAAACCGTGATGCTCAACACCAGCGGGGACGGGGTGGCGCTGAGTTACAGGAAGTGAGGGAGTATGGTTGAGGATAAATATTGGAAGGGGTTTTTGGAAAGAAACAAAAACAATAGAGTTTTATTTAAATATGGTCACCTTGCAGAACCTGACGGTAGTGTGAAATGTGGGAGGCTGAAACAATTTTGTGCAATGTTTTTGAAAAATAAATTGTATTTTAGTGATCCATCGAAATTCAATGATCCGTTTGAGTTCAAACCAAGGTTAATAATCAATGATTACGAAAAAGCACGAAAAAAATTAGAAGCGACAATAATAAAAGATGGATGTCCTGCAGATGAAGCAAAACGTATAAGTTTAGATCGTTCTTCTGATCCACGATTTGAAGCGATGATGGGAGATGCCTATCGAAAGCACATTATTAAAAGTGGTGTGTTTTGCTTAACCCCCAAATGGGATAACCAACTCATGTGGGCGCATTATGCCGATGGTCACAGAGGATATTGTCTTGTTTTTGTATTCAAGAAGGATTCACAAGAAATTAATAAGCTCAAAAAAGTTGAATACCCAGATGAGTACCCTGAATTCGTTGTTGAGGATGAAGACTATGAAAATAGTGGCAATAAATCATGCTTATCTAAATCAAAGTGCTGGAAATATGAAGAAGAGTACAGATTACTGAGCCCGTATGAAGGTTATTTGGATTCACCAACAAACGCTTTAGAGGGAATAATATTTGGATGTAAAATGAAGAACGAAATAAAAGATATGATAGTAAAATTGAATAACAAGCGTGACCGTCAGTTGAGGCTAAATGAGACCTATCTGGACCCTAAGGAATATGCCATAAGAATCAGGGATTATAATTTTCAGAGGTAGTGGTGTAATTTGAATTGTGTTTAACACCTGTTGTTCTAAAACGAAATCATATTACGTTGATCCAAGCAACTTTTTCCGCCAGCTGCTGCAGACCAGCGGATGTTCCGCGGCGCGCGCGGCAGTTTCCGGGTCGCGCGCCTCAGAGTAAACCAGCTCCCACAGCCGCCTGATACTTATCCCGCACTTGCCGCGTTCTAGCAGGATTATCTCATCGCCGGCGCCAACCTCGCCTTCCTGTTCCACCCGCATGTAAAAGCCCAGCCGGCCCTCGGCGCGGAAGCGTTCGGGGAACGCGGGATCGCCCAGCTTATGGCCGAGCTTGAAACAGGGCAGCCGCGGGTCGGTCACCTGCACCATCGCCCCGCCGAGGCGGTAAATGTCGCCGATAATAACCGATTCCTCGCTCAGGCCCATCACGCTAAAATTTTCACCGAATTTGCCCGGCCCCAGATCATCGCGGCCGAGTTTTTCTGCCCAGAAGGCATAGTGCTCCCAGGGATAGGCGTAGGCGGCCTTTAGCTCGCCGCCGTGGTTGTCCGGGTCGGCCTGACCATCGCCCTCCAGGTTGTGGCGGCGCAGTCTCACGCGGCCCTCTGTCGGCTTCTTGTAAATACCGGTCATCACCGGCTTACCGGCGATAATCACCTCGCGGGGCATGCCCACGCAGACAGCCAGCAGTTTTGTCTCGCGCTTTTCCGGATATGTCATCTCTGCTTTGCATTTAAAGGAAAAGGTTATCGCGTTCAATCCACTTTCTCGAACAGGGTCCATTCCTGCGAGGGCCGGTCGTCCATGAACCCTTTCAGCCACTCGTACTGCGGGTGCTGTTCCAGGAACGTATCGGCGAAAAACGGCTTACCGCAGGAGGCACCCCAGCGGGCCCAGATGCGAAGGTCTTTGGCCATCTCGCTGTCCACCACCTTGGCGTCGATTGCGCCCGAGGGATAAAACGGCGTGCCGGTGGTGGGGTTGGTGATCCCGTCGGCAAGCTCCCCGTGGCCGCAGATACTTCTCGGCCCGGGGTTTTCGCGGCCCAGCCAGGAGTCGTAGTGGTCGGCCAGCATGATCCTGGCGGTTTCGACATCGATCCTGCCCCCGTAACGTTCGAGCAGGAGCTGCCAGGCCACCTTGCGGGCGACAGCGCTGGTGCGGATGTCGCTGAAATTGGTCTTGGTCTCGTTCATCATCAGCTCGCGGTCGCTGGCGATATTGGAGCCGTGGAACACGCCGTCGCGCTTTTTCTCCCAGGAGTGGTACTCGGTGCCCAGCTCCAGCCGGGCGATCTCGCCGCTGCGGATATCACCCAGCAGCCAGCTGTTTGCATACCCGCCGGTATTGCCATCGAGCATGATATCCTTCCACTCCTCCAGCGACCCGGCGTACTGCATCGCCATGCGCACGCGGGCGAACTCGGGGATTCCGGTGGTGTCGTAGACTTCCTTGTAAGAGCCGATAGTGGTTTCGGTGCCGATCAGGCCGCTGGCGCAGACGAAAAAGTCGCTGCCGGAGTGGATGAACCCGGCGCTGGTGTGCATCATCATCCGGTGGCCGGCCTCCGGCTCGATATCGGCGATAACGTTGCGGAACGAGGCGAAACTGTAGTTGGTCCAGGTGTTGTGGCCCATCACGATCCGGCCATCGACCGTGGCGCCGCCGGTGGCGATAAACGCGCTGCAGCCGTCGTGCTTGTCGTCCCCGGGAATCCGCGCGGCGAGGTCTTTTTCGGCCCAGGGCCACCAGTACCAGAGCAACTCGTGGATCGAGTTGTGGACCAGCAGGTCCTCGAACGGGATAGTGTCCGCGCCGGCGGCGGCCAGCCCGGCGGCCATGCCCTCCAACTCCCGTCTGATCTCATCGGGCAGTCTGGCATCCCACATCCGCACGGCCTGCTCGCGGAAGTAATCGAAATCCTTCGGCGTCTGCCAGTAGAACAGGTTGCGCTCTATCCCGATCCCCTTGACAATTTCCGGAGCGAGCAAATAGCCCTGCTGAAACCCGCGCTCATAAGGCCCGCCCTCGGTGTGGAGAAATATCCAGCCCGCCCGCTCGGCCCGCATCCCCCTCTCGGCCATGCGCTGCTGTTCGGCGGTCAGCCCGCCCGCTGCCGATGAGGCTTGCAGGATTACACAGAAGACAGCCGGAATCAAAAGCGCCGTTACGTACCTGCTGGTCATTAATCTCTCCAAGCTCGGTTTCAGTGAGAATAAAGCCCTCCGCAGCTAAGATACCACGGAGGGCTCTGATTTTTCCAGTCCTGAATCAAGCGAGTCAGAATTCGCCCTTGACCACTTTGCCGGTCTCGGCGCTCTCGTAGGCGGCCAGGCAGATTTCGACCGCGGCCAGGCCGTCCTCGCCGCGGACACCGAACTTGGGCTCTTCGTTTTTGCGCACGCAGTCGATAAAGTAGCGCAACTGCTCCACGTAACCCAGGTTGGCGAACTCATCGACCGCCGGCCAGGTCCAGTGCTTGGTGGTGTCGGTTTTCTCGATAGCGTATTCAAAGCCGGAGCGGCTATAGGCCTGGATCGGGCTGGAGAAGGTCAGGTCGATATTCAGCCGGCCCTCGGAGCCGTAGATCTCCACCTTGTCGTCCATCCCGCCGACCGTGATATAGTTGCCCTCGCAGAACGCATAGCGGCCGGACTCGAACTTGAGCATGCAGGCCCCCCAGTCCTCGCCGGTATACGATTTATGGTAGAAATTTTTGTCCTCGCCGCCGGTTACCCAGCCGTTGACCTCGACCACTTTCTCGCCGAACAGGTAGCGGACGAATCCGATCGGGTGGACAGCCAGGTGGAACAGCGAGCCGCCGCCGCAGTATTTTTTCTGCTGGGCAAACGGGCTATGACTGCCGTTGTGGACCTCCTTGGCCTTGATCCAAAGCATTTCGCCGACCGCGCCTTCATTGATCAACTCTATCGCCCGCACCAGCGCCGGGGCGAAAACCCAGTCCTCGGCGTACATCAGCAGTACGCCCTGTTTCCTGCAGGACTCGACCATCTCGCGCGCATGTTCAACCGTGGTGGCCAGGGGTTTCTCGCAGATGACGTGCTTGTTGTTGGCCGCAGCCTCCATCACCACTTCATAATGCAGGAAATTCGGTACGCAGACATCGATCACATCGATATCATCGCGGCGGCAGAGATCCTTGTAGTCGGTCGTAGACTCGGGGACGTTCCACTTTTCGCAGTATTCATCGAGCCCATCCAGCGCTGCCACGGCCACGATGTCGGCATACGGGTTGCGCGCGTGGCTGTCCGCGTGGAAATCAGCGGCGAATTTACTGCCGACCATCCCGATACGTACCTTGTCCATCAACTAGCTCCTTTCGACAATAACACGTTTATTTAATTCTGCAGTGTCTGATTGGCCTGATCGCAAAAACGCGGGCGGTTTGAAGGGCAACCTTCAGCAGAGTAATATAATCTGTTTGCCGAAACAGGGCCATAATAAAGCCCGCCGGGCAGCTCAACCGAAAACGTTTCAAACCTGACGATCGGGGCAGGGCGGGCCAGGCATGATTTATGCTTATCACGTAGCCCTTCAATAGTTTACGCAACTGGAACTTTTGCATAAATCATGCCTGGCCCGCTTTCCCGCTTTTCAGCTTTTCGCGCTCTTATTTGATCCGCCCCAACAATTCCCGCACCGCTCGTTCGAGCTGGATGTCGGCGCCGCTGCCTTCCTCCCCCGGCGGCTCGGGGACAATAATATCGGGTACCGCTCCCTGGCGCTCCATGTTGATATCGCTGCCCTGTACATACCAGCCCCGGAACGGAAGCCTGAAAACGGAGCCATCGATCAGTCGGGTCGCGCCGGTGGAGATTACCGCTCCACCGGTGGTTTGGCCGATCAGGGGGCCGAGGTCCAGTGTTTTGAAAGCGTGTGCAAAAATTTCGGCGTTGCTGAACGAGAGTTCGTTGCAGAGAGCGGCGACAGGCTTGACCCAGCTATAGACCGGCAGGCGGTCCTGGGGATAACCGCTGTTTTCGGCTCCCCGCGGGACAGTCCGGGCGTGACGGCGCACGGTCAGGACGGCCAGTAAATAGTCGGTGATCCAGCCGCCGGGGTTGTTGCGAACATCCACAACCAGGGCGTCCTTGGCGTGGCATTCGCTGTACAGGTCGCGCTCGAACGCCTCGAAACTGTCCCAGCCCATTGCGCGGATATGGATATAGCCAAGCCTCCTGCCGGACAGGCTGTCGACCATCGCCCGACGAGAATCCACCCAGTCGTGATAGACAAGGTTGTTCTGAGCGCCGATAGTGGTGGGACGAATCTGTATTTCACGTTCCCTTCCCGCCGGGGAGCGCACAGTCAGCAGCACTGGTTTGTCGACAGTGTCGTAGAGCAGGTGGTAGAGATTGTCGCCGGGACCGACAGACTGGCCGGCCACGGAGGTAATCACATCTCCGGGAACCAGGCGGCTCTGCTCGCGGTCCGCCGGACCGCGGGCCAGTACATCGGCGATCATGAAACCCGGGCCGGAGTAAGACTCATCCAGCCGCACTCCCAGTGCACCGACAGGGATTGCCCGGCGGTCGTTCGATGAGGAGAATCCCAGGTGGCTGGCGTTGAGTTCGCCCAGCATCAGGTGAATGAGAGCCTCGAAATCCTCACGCGCCGGAATCCCGGCTTCGACCGCGGGAAGGTACTTATCACGCATGGCGGTCCAGTCGGCGCCGTGGAAATCCGGGTCGTAGAAATAATCATTGAGTGCGCGCCAGCCCTCGAGGAACACCTGGCGACGCTCGGCGCGGTTGTCGATATCCATCCGGGCGGCCAGCGGCAGGCTCTCGCTCTTTTTATCCGAGACAGTCAGTTTGTGGGGACGGCCTCCGGAGCGCAGATAGTAAATCGTCGTGCCGTCGGGGGAGTAGCGCACGGCCGATGGCGAATGGCCGCCGGTGGTGAGCCGGGTCAGGTCCTCACCGTCCCATGAGACAGAATAGAGGTCGCTCTCCCCGTCGGTGGAGGCTCCGAAAGCGAACGTCTTGCCGTCGGGCGAGATCGCGGGCGCGCCCTCGTCACCGGGCAGCGAACTGACCCGCACGATCCGCTCGTGCAGCCGCTCGAAATCGATCCGGACAGTTGGCACGCTGTCTTTTTCTTCGTCGTCTTCCTTCTTTTCCTCGTCCTGCTCGCGCCATCTGCGTTGCTCACCGGATAGTTCCCGGTCGTCTTTGCGCAGGAAGAGGAAATAGATGTCGACATTATTTTCTCCGCTGCGACGGCTGCGGAAGCCCAGCTTGCGTCCATCGGCGCTCCAGACCGGGTCCGTGTCCGCATCCGGGTGGCGGGTGACATTCGCCGGCTCGGCCGAACCATCGGCCGGGATTATCCAGACATCCTCGTTGAACTCGATATCGTTACGGCTGAAGGCGATCCAGCGGCTGTCCGGCGACCAGCAGAACTTCGGTTCGTCCCAGCCGGCGATCAGCGCACGCTGTCCCGATCCGTCGGTATTCATCAGCATCAGGTCGCCCCGGCCACGGACATAGGCGATCCGTTTGCCGTCTGGCGAGGGCTGGGGGTGGTGTTCATCCTGCAGGCCCGAAGTCAGCCGCTCCAGTTTGAAATGCCTTGCGCGGTAAAGTTCCGGCCGCGAACTGTCAGCGCCGGTAATTTTATAGATATCCTGGCTGCCGGCGCTGTCGGAAGTAAACAGCAGGGTGGTTGAGTCGGGCATCCAGACCGGGTCGGCTTCGCGGTTGACAGTCGTGCTGATCCGGCGCGTAATCCCATCCTCGACAGTCTCCACCACGAACAGCTCGCCGCGGACAATCACGGCCGCCTGTTTTTCGTCGGCTGAGACAGCGAAACTTTCGGCATCGCGGGTGAATGTTTCCCAGGCAATCTCGTTTTGACGGGTATCGGCGGGCAGGCGGACCTCCAGCCTGCGGGGATCGCCGGAGGGTCCGAGGCTCATCACGAAAAAATCCGTACCACGGCTGAACACCACCGTGCTTCCGTCGGCGCTGATCGCACTGCGCCGGATTCCGTCCTCGGTGAACGAGGTCAACTGCTCGCCGGGCTCATCAGGGGAGGAGTCGAGGGCCTTGCGGTACAGGTTGAACGCCCCGTCGCGCTCGCTGACATAGTACAGGCGGCTGTCCTGTCCGGCGAACATCGGGTTGATCTCCGAGGCGTCGCTGCCGGTGAACTGACGGTAGGTGCTGTCCGACGGGTTATAGAGCCAGATATCGTAGTTTCCGCTGCCGCGGTAGTGCTTGCGGTACCAGGGTGAATAGCCCCTGGTGAACGCGTAAGTCCCGCCGTCGGGAGAAACAGCGGCGTGCATCGCCAGCACTCGCCAGAGTTTGACCGGCATCCGCGAACCATCGGCGGGCACGCGGTAGGGGGTCGCGATCCGGCGCGGACTCAATTCGCGGACTGCCAGGAATATCACCTCGGAGCCGTCGGGAGTCCAGCCCACCGGCAGATCCGGGCTGCCGTGAAAGGTGAGCTGGACAGGCTCCCCTGCTCCGGCGGTATCGATAGCGAACACATCATCCTGGCCGGCCCTGTCGCTGCTGAACGCGATCCCGGCCCCGTCGGGCGACCACACCGGATTGGCGTCATAGGCAGGATTAACGGTTATCCTGCGAGCAGTCCCGCCGGACGATGGGACGGTCCAGATATCGCCGGCATAGGAGAACGCCACTGTCCGCCCGTCGGGGCTGACCGCCGGGTGCCGCAGAAACGGGGCGCCCCAGTTGGCGCGGGCCGCCAGCGGTGCCGGATTTTGAACCAGGAGGAGTAACGGCAAGAGAACGAGCAGGTGAAAACATCTGACAAACATGATTCGCTCCCCGGCAAGCTGTTGAGAACAGTGCAAAGTACAACTGCCCGACGGCCCGCGAACTGGGCAGCCCGGCAGCGGATGAATCGATCATTTGATTAGCTGAATAAGCAGGTCCAGGCTAGCCCAGCAGGGCCCTGACCCTGTCCGCGATATTCCGCGCAGTGAACCCGTACTTTTCCGCCAGCTCCTGCCAGGGTCCCGAGGTGCCGAATCCGTCCATGCCCAGAATCTCGCCCTCGTCGCCGGCGTAACGCTCCCAGCCGATAGTCTGGCCGGCCTCGACCACCAGGCGTTTCCTGAGCGAGGGGGGCAGGACCGAATTTCGATAGGCGTCGTCCTGGGCGTCGAACAGTTCCCAGCTCGGCATGCTGACCACCCGTACCCTGCGGCCCTCATCGGCCAATGTTCCCTGGGCCTCCAGCGCCAGGTGGACCTCGCTGCCCGTGGCGATAATCACCGCCTCCGGCTCACCGCCCGCGGCCTCGCTGAGTACGTAAGCGCCTTTTTTCAGCCCGCGGGCGTCGGCGTATTTGGTACGGTCGAGCACGGGGATGTTATGGCGCGTCAGCAGCAGGGCCACCGGGCCGCCCTCGTGCGTGACTGCGAACTCCCAGGCCACGGCGCTCTCGGTGGCGTCGGCCGGACGAAGCACGATCACGTTGGGAATCACGCGCAGGGCCATGGCCTGCTCAACCGGCTGGTGGGTCGGACCGTCCTCGCCGACAAAAATGCTGTCGTGGGTGAACACGTAGGTTACTGCGGCTTCGTTGATCGCGGCCAGGCGGATCGAGGGGCGCATGTAATCGCTGAAAACGAAGAAAGTCGCCCCGAACACTTTCAAGCCGCCATAGAGCGCCATGCCGTTCAGGATACCGCCCATGGCGTGTTCGCGGACGCCGAAGTGGAAATTGCGTCCCGAGGGGCAGCTTCGGCTGTGGTCGTCCTCGCCGGAGATCAGGGTTTTGGTCGAGGGCGCGAGGTCGGCGGAACCGCCGAGAAAGTTGGGAAATACCTCGGCGATCACCTGCTCGGCCTTGCTCGCGCTGGAGCGGGTGGCTACCGGCTTGTCGCCGGCGGTGGCCAGCAGGCGGTCTGTCAGGTCGGCGGGGATTTGGGGATTGTAGAATCGGCTCCACAGGCCCGCCAGCTCGGGATACTTGTTTTGCCAGGCCTGAAAGTTCCGCTCCCAGTTATCGTAATCGGCGGCCAGTTCCTGGCGCCGCGTAGCGAACAGGTCGCTGACTTCCTGCGGCACGTGGAACCAGTCCTCGAACTCCCAGCCGATAGCTTTCTTGGTGGCGGCCAGCTCCTCCTCGCCCATCGGCGCTCCGTGGATCTCGGCGGTGTTGCACATGTTGGGACTGCCCGCGCCGATAGTGGTGTTGCACTGGATCAGCGATGGCCTGTCGGTAACCGCGTTGGCAGCGCGGATCGTCTGCTCCACCGCCCCGCGGTCGTGACCGTCCACCTCGAGCGTATGCCAGCCGTAGGCCTCGAAACGCTTGAGCGCGTCCTCGCTGTCGAACGCGAGGTCGGTGTTGCCTTCGATAGTGATGTGGTTGCTGTCGTAGAGGAAAGTGATCTCACCCAGGCCCAGATGGCCGGCCAGGGAGGCGGCCTCGGAGCTGATTCCCTCCATCAGGTCGCCGTCGCTGCAGATCGCGTAAACCTTGTGGCCGTAAATCCTGTACTCGTCGGTGTTGAACTTGCTGGCCATGAACCGCCGGGCGATAGCCATCCCGACCCCGTTGGTGAACCCCTGCCCCAGCGGGCCGGTGGTTGTCTCGATCCCGCGGGCGACATTAACTTCAGGATGGCCCGGGGTTTTGCTGCCCAGTTGGCGGAAGTTTTTCAGATCCTCCAGGCTCATATCGAAACCGGCCAGGTGCAGCAAGGCATAGAGCAGCATCGAGCCGTGGCCCGCCGAGAGCACGAACCGGTCGCGGTCGATCCAGTCCGGGTGGCGCGGGTCGAAACGCAGGAACTTCGACCACAGCACGAACGCCGCGTCGGCCATGCCCATCGGCATGCCTGGGTGGCCGGAATTGGCTTTCTGGACCGCCTCGGCGGCAAGTATCTTTAGCGTATCGACTGCCAGTTGTTCGATCTTCTGTTTATCCATCGTTTCCCTCCGTACCCGGACATAAACACAACACTTGAATCTTGATTGCCAGATGCTCTTAAAAGCTGAGTTTGCGCGAAGTATAGACGAATAATATACCCGACACTGCAAATGCCTGTCAATGTATTTGGGACGCTTTCGTGCAGTTAAACTATTATCCGGTACAGGATTAGGATTTGGATAGCGGTGTGGATGAGCAAGCTGCTCAGCGGCGAAGCATCCGGGCCAGGACGGAGAGCGTGTCGGGCAGGAAGGGTACGGCCTTATGGGTCGGCACCGAGAAGCGGAATTCGAGCAGCAGCGTATCTCCCAGGGTGAAAGCGGTTCCGAGATATTTCCGGGCTTCCGGCAGGGCGCGGCCGTTTGTCGACATGAGCTGAACTTCGAGCTGGCCCTCGCCCCAGAGCGTGAATCCGCCGGCCGCGCGGTGGCTGCCGCTGGCGGTATTGCCCGGATCGAGCGTGTCGACAGCCGTGCCGCCGGCATCGAGACTGAACAGGCCGGTCTGCTCGCCGCTGACACTGACCGCCAGATCGCCGAGGTAGGAGCTCAGGCGTGAATCGGCGAGCCCGGCAGTGGCTCCGGGCACCAGCAGGCCCGAAATCGGCAGTCCTCCGGCGAACACGTTCTCGGTGATCCAGCGTCCCTCGATCTGGGCCGACTGCTGCACCGGATGGAAGAGGCCGGTCTGGGGAGCGGCGGGATTGCTGTCGCTGCAGGAAATGCAGAATATCACGGCCGAGAGCGCGCAAAACGCTCCAAGTAGTGTACGTAATCCGGCACTGAGGAATTGACCGTGCATGGCGCAATCGATTCCGCTGAGTTGAAAGATTACCGGTAATCAAGCTTAAAACTGCTACTGATAATAATTTCGTCAGGTTTGGCGCTTAAGTTTAGCTCAAATCACCTAAATATAAAAAGAAAGGCTTTTCCATCCAACCGGGATAGAAAAGCCCTCACATCCTGGAAAAGCGGGATCAGCCCACGAAAATCGGCCGTTTGCTAAGGCGTGCCGGCACGTTGAGCTTGCGGAACGGTTTTTTTGCCGTTTTACCCTTGATCAGTTCCGTCAACTCGGCCGGGGTCATCATCGTCTGCTCGCCGGTGCTGCGGGTGCGGATACTCATGCTGCTGGCTTCCACCTCTCTCTGGCCGATCACCGCCGCGAACGGCACCCACTCGCGCTCGGTCTCGCGGATTTTCTTGCCGACCGTCATATCGCGGTCGTCGAAATCCACGCGGAACGGGATCTGCTTCATCAGCTGCTCGCAGTATTCGTGGAACTGCTCGCCCACCGAGATCAGCCGCAGCTGGGTGGGGGCGAGCCAGAGCGGAAGCTCGGCCTTGATGCCTTTGTTCATGCGGATCGCCTGGTTTTCGAGCATGGCGTACATCACCCGGTCGATCGAGCCGCTGATCGAGGTGTGCAGCAGCAGCGGGAACTTGGCCTGGCCGTCCTCGTCGATAAACTCGATCTCGAAGCGCTCGCAGTTCTCGACATCGATCTGGATCGTGGACAGGCAGGAGGCCTTGTCCTGGGCGTCGATAAAGTTGAACTCGAGCTTGGTCACGAAATAGAAGAAGCGCTTGTTCCAGAGTTCCACCAGCGAGGGCTGCCGCACCAGCTCGATCAACTGCTCGGCGAATTCTTTGTTGTCTTCCCTGAAATCTTTTACGAACCTGATCGCTACCTCGTAGTCCAGCTCGAACGCGTCCATGCACTGCTTGCACAGATCGATCTGGGCGGCGAACTCCTGCTTGGCCTGCTCCATGTCGCGGGCCAGGGTGTGCATGTCCGGCATGGTGAACGTGCGCAGGCGCTTGAGACCGGCCAGCTCGCCTGTCTGCTCGCGGCGGAAGCTGTAGTGGGTCAGCTCGTAGAGGTGGCAGGGCAGGTGACGGTAGGAGAGCTGCATGTCGTGCTGGATCATGTACTGGCCGAAACAGGCGGCGAAACGCAGGAAATACTCCTTGTCCTCGCTCAGCAGCACGTACTGGCGAGCGGGGAAGCGGTTCAGATAGCTGCTGAGCTTGGGGTGCTGGTAGTCGTACATGATCGGAGTTTCGACCCGCATGCCGCCGTAGTCGGCTGTCAGGTCGCTGACCAGCTCCTCGCAGAGTTGCTTGATAAGCTGTCCCTTTGGGTACCAGCGGAAATTACCGGGATCGCTGCCCGGCTCGTAGTCCACCAGCTCCAGGCGCTTCATCAACTCGATATGCGCCGGCGGCTCGACCACCGTGCGGTCTTTATCGCTCTCGTAGCTGTAGAGCTTACGCAGGTTTTTGCGCTGCTTGAAATTGTACTCTTCGGTGGGAACCAGTTCCTTGCCCGGCTCGGCGATATACCATTCGCTCTCGAGTTTTTTCTCACCCTTCAGGGCTTCGCTCTCGGAGTCGTCCGCTTTCTTTTTCTTGCCGGTCTCAGGGACGATTGTCTGGGCCAGTTCGCTCAGCGGGTGGCCCTTGCACTTGACAGTGAAAGCCTTGTAGTAGCCGAACGGACTGCGTTTGACAGCCAGGCCGTCTTCTTTGCCAAGCAATTCATAGATCCGGTCCAGCACCTTGGTGGCGATCCTGGGGCTGGCCAGGTTGCTCGACAGGTGGGCGTAGGGGTAAACCATCACGGTATCCGTCTTAACCCGCCGCGCGTGGCCGGCGGCGATCCCGGCCACCTGGCCGGCCACCGATTCCACACCCTTCTCATCACCTTTCTCAGAGCAGCAGAACACCACCAACGCCTCGCCGGTCTCTCCCTGCTGAAGTTCCGGTTCAAGCTCGTGGCCCTTGCCGACCGCGCCGGTTTTTTCGGTGACGTGGTAACTGAATTCATCTGTATGGAGCATCAGGATACGCATTTATCTGTTTTTCCCTCGAGCGAGTTTGTCACAGCGCCACGGAACGGTTCCCTGCCCTGAACCTGCAACCGGGCAGCAGGCCGAACGCCGGCCCTGCCCGGACGTGGTAATAATAATCAAGCCAGGCGGATAAAGCAACTTGTCAATCAGCGGCATGACCGGTTTAAAGCCCGCTGCCTGGCGCGGTTTTGCGACGCACATAGAACACGGTCTCCCGGTTTCCGGCCTCGAGCCAGCCGCCGGAACCGAAAGAGCGCTCCTGCCTTTTCAGGCCATCGCGCGGGGACTGGGGATCGTAGCGGTAGACCTCATCGCAGCAGCTCGACACGTTGACTTCAGCCGCTCCGCCTTCCGGCAGGTAGATTACCTGTTCACGATCGCTCCTGAGCCTGAACACCGGCGTTCCAGCCGCGCTGTCGAACGCCGGGGTCAGCTCGGCAAGGCCGGGTTCGGCGAGACGGATGAACGTGTGCACGCTTTCAAGAGAGCGTTCCATCGCCAGGCCGTCCGTACATTCCACGCACTCCGGGTGCGTGCGCAGCCAGGGCGTTTTGTCATCGGGTCCCGCCGGGTTCAGATGACGGTAGCCGGAGAGGTGGACCGCACTGGTGAAAAATGTCCAGGCAATCCGGCGGGTTTCTTCCTCGTTGGTGAAATCCTTGGTGCCGCGGTCCGGGCTGGAGGCCGGGCGGCTGTTGATCAGCGGTTTATCCGGGTACAGTTCCCCGGCCCGTTCGACCATCGAGCGCAGTGTCCGCGCTCCGGTGCCGCTCAGGTCCTCGCCATAGCGTCCAAAGCTTTTCATCCGGAAATCGCGGCCGAGGTAGTACCAGTCGATCACCGGGAACCAGCGGCAGCCGTCGTCCATGTACCGCCTGACCGCCGTATTGGTGTAGAGCAGGGGGGCGGGGAGGTCGGGATGGCTGCGCTCGTAGCCGCGGAAAAATTCCACCCAGTAGTTCTGCCATGCAACAGGGGCCTTGGCGCCGTAATCGTACTCGTTGCAGAAAGAATAGATACAGATTCCGTACTGCGCGGTGGCATCCAGCACCCGCCGGACAAACGCTTTTTGCAGCTCCATCAGCTTTTCATCATTTACATCGTAGAACCCGGGCATGCCGTGGCCCGCGGGATCGTCGGCGAGGCCGGCGAGGCTGTTTACATTGTTCGATGGCCGCCAGGGATTGACCCGCCAGCGCGTTTCGCCCCGCTCAATCACCGGCTCGTCCCAGATCTGTAGGAACGGGTAGATCCCCCGCGCTTTGCAGTCGGCCATGTACAGATGCAGCCGTTCCCACCAGCGTTCGTTCCAGGCTGACAGGTCGTAGCGGCCGTCGGGCAGCAGCTTCCACGGCGCACCCTCGCCCAGCGCTCCCTGGGTCAGGTGCAGACGCTGGGTGTTCGCGCCGTACGATGCGTAGTGGCTGTTGTGCTCGGCGATATCCAACCCCGTCTGGCTGATCAGGTTGGTGACACCATGGCCGTAGAGCCACAGCGTGCGGCCCGATTCGCGGTCGCGGAACCAGCGGTTGTTGTGAATTTCAAGTTGCGCGGCCAGGGGCGAAGTTACGGTAATCAGTACCAGCATTGATTTGAGCAGCCGGTTAAGCAAAGGGAGACCTCCGGTTTTTAACGACATTTTTTTATGCGGATCAGGACGCTCCAGGCAATAACTTACAATCCGAGCGCTCACCGTGCAATCAGTTGCCGTGTATGCGGGCTGGCAGTATAATTAAGTCGGGAGAATGCAATCCTGCATTGTTCATCCGTAACCTGTTTCAAAAAGGCTGTCTGCCCGATGAGAACCAACGCCCTGATACGCCGGTTGCAGGTAATGGGTCCAGCCGAGGCCAGCCGCCGGGTGTTCCGACGGTTGGGCAGCAGGTGGATCGCCGGCAGGATCGAGCGGGAGGCGGAAAAATTCGCCGACCCGCGGGCGCTTGAGTCACTGTTCGACACCCCGGTCCAGGCCGAACCGGGACGAGACGAGGGCGATGGCGTCAACGATGCGCTGATCCTGCGGGCGGAAGCGGCTCTGGCCGGCAAGTTGACTGTCTGCGGCCGGGGTGTGGAGTTGGGCGGAAACCCCGACTGGCTGGCCGAACCCCATGGTGAGGGCCATGCGGGGGAACTGGAAAAACTGCCGGCCTGGAGCGAAAGATACCCGGCGACCGGGATCGATATCCGCGCGATCTGGGAACTCAACCGGCTGCAGCCGCTGGTGGACCTGGGCCGCGCCTGGCGGCTCACCGGCCGGGATGAATTCGCCGAATGCGCCGCCCGCTGGTTCTCGGGCTGGAGCGAGCAGAACCCGTTCGGCATGACCGTGAACTGGGCGAGTTCGCTGGAAGTGGCGCTGCGCTCGGTTTCGATGCTGCTGGCGGTCAATTGCCTGCGGGATTCAGAGCCTTTCCGGGACGAGCAGTTCCGCGCCCTGCTGGCCCGCCAGTTTTGCCTCCATGGCCAATACGTGGATTCGCATCTCAGCCCGGCCTCGAGCGCCTTCAACCACCTGGCCGGCGAGTCGGCGGCACTCGCTCTGCTGGGAGAACTGCTGCCGGGATTACCGCCGGCGGCAAACTGGCGGATCGAGGGTCTGGCCCTGCTGCGCCAGTGCATGCACCGGCTGATTTTGCCCGATGGCGGAGGACTGGAAGGTTCTTTGCATTACTCCGCCTTTGTCTGCCGCCTGACAGCAGTGACCGTGATGCTGCTCGGGCGTTCGATGGAAGACGTACTGGGCCGCGAGGGCGCAGACAGGTTGAGAGCGGCCTACCGCTTTCTGTGCGAGATGACCGACGGCGGCGGTGCGATCAGTGAATACGGGGACAGCGACGACGCGTCGTTTCCAGGTCCACCGCCGGCTGAGCCGGCATCGCGCTACAAAAGCACGCTGAACCTGATCTGGTTGATTACCGGAGACAACACCCTGTACCATGATTTCGAACCGGACCCGGACAGCTTGTGGCTGTTCGGCGCTGAGAATATCCGGCAGCGGCTTGAGGGGGCGCGACAGGCCGGCAGGGAGCCGCTGGTGAGTTTTCCCTCAGGCGGGCACCATGTGATCAGACCTGCGCCGGGGGTGTTCGCCCGCTTCGAGTGCGGGCATTGGGGTGATGGCGCGACATGGGCGCACTCCCACGCGGACAGGCTCTCGTTCAGCCTGTTTCTGGGCGGTCATCCCGTGCTGGTCGATCCGGGTACGGGAGCCTACTTGAACGATAAAGCCATGCGCGATTATTTCCGTTCAAGCCTGGCGCACAGCACGGCGGTTGTGGATGGCGTGTCTCAGGGGACTGCATTGGCAACTTTCATGTGGGATCGGGAAATTGAATCTTCCCTGCTCGAAACGGCTCTGACCGGACGGGAAGCGGTGCTGGAGGGACGGCTGGACTCTGCGCCCGAGGCGGATTCCGATGACCCCGTAATACATTCGCGCAGACTCTGCTTTTACCGGAACGAATCGAGACTCGTGGTCGAGGATTTTTTCCGCACCGGGGGAGACCACCGGGTGGAGATCCTGTTCAATCTGCACCCGTCCTGCCAGGCCGAGCCGGACGGCGGAGGCGCAGGAGAGGTCAGGATCACGGCCGGCAGGCAAGTTGTCAGGCTGAGACCGGACGCCGGCTGCCGGACAGTGCTGCGCCGTGGGGAGAAAGATCCGCTGCGGGGGTGGTACAGCGCGGGCTTCGGGCGGATAGAACCGAGCTGGCAGGCAGTGGTTGAGGCGGAGATCTCAGGGAACAGTTGGATCAAAACCGAACTCAGCTGGGCTGCGTTGAATCGCAAATAAAATGACGGAAGATGTTGACATGCGCGCCTTTCAGGTGATATCCTGAAATCAGTGATTCGACACGTCCAGTTTTAACACGGAGCCGGTTATGGCGGAATCTTCGGAAAACAGAAACTTCAAGCGGGTTGCACTGGAATACAATGTCGAGTATTCGGTGCTCTCCGGGTTCGACAAGCTGAATCTGTTCCAGTCCCGCACGCTGGATTTCAGTCTCAGCGGCACCAGGATCGAAACCGGGGAGCAGCTCAAGCAGGGCGATCAGATATCGGTGCGGATCGAAGTGCCCGACCTCCAGTCATTCTGGCTCGATGACGGTGGCAACAGGTGCTACAACAAGACCGTGGTCATGTGTTTCGGAACCGTGCGCTGGGTTGAGGACACGGGTGAGGACAAGCACGAGGCCGGGATCCAGTTCTCCGGAATGACCACCAGGGACAAGGTCTATCTGACCCGCCTGTTCGAGGAAGCGCCCAAGACCGGCCAGGAGAGCGTGGGATGACCACTCCGGTGGACCTGAGCGCAATCCACGAGCAGTATATCACGCCCGAGACACTGGATGCCCGTACCGAGAGCTACCTCGGCCAGCTTGCCGATTACTCCCAGCGCCGTATCGAGTTCGTCTGCCGGTCCGCGGCGCTCGTGCTCGTTGATCTCCAGCGCTGTTTTCTCGACCCCGGATTTCACCTCTTTTCTCCAAATTGCCGCACCATTCTGCCCAGGGTTGCCGCCCTTCTCGAGTTTTTCCGCAACTCGGGACGGCCGGTACTCTACACGCTGCAGAAAAACAAGGACACGGCTGTCGACCGCGGTCCGGTTCTTCGCCGCTGGTGGCCCTCCACTCCGCTGGAAAACAGCCCGGATACCGAGCCTGTGGAGGGAGTGCTTCCCCTGCCGGAAGAAAAAGTGATCCACAAACGTCGCTACAGCGGCTTTTACGCCACGGACCTGGAACTGACTCTGCGTTCGCTGGAAGTCAGCCAGGTGGTTGTCTCCGGCGTTTTCACCAATGTCTGCGTGGAGGCCACGGTGCGCGATGCGTTCATGCGGGACTTTTTCGTGTTCCTGCCCGCCGATGCCACGGCCGCTCACAACGAGCTGCTCCACCTGGGTTCACTGCGCACGATGGCGATGTGGTTCGCCACGGTGTGCAGGGTATCGGACCTGACCGGCGAATAATTCAGAGCTTACACGCCCGCTTTAAAGCCTCCCCGGCCGCTGTCGATATTTAGATAAGGGGGGAATCGCGCCATTTTGTGGCTGACAACAGCAGCCAGGGTTTCAAACGAATGCAGAGGTGATAAGATGGGCTGTCCGGCTTGCGAAACAGACTACGACATTCTGGAACAGGACATAGAAAACGGCAGGCTTGCCAGCAGGGAACAGCTGGAAAACCGTCTGGCCGCCGTCAAACTCTCCATCAGCGGAGCCACGGTAGTCTACTGCCCGGGATGCAGGGAGAAAATCGCGTGTCTGATGGACCGGGTGGCCGTCAGGCTGCGGAAGGAAACACTGTCGGGAATTCACGACCTGCTTGACCGGGCGCTTGAGGAGCGCCGGCAACAGGATTGATTCCCGGCGGGAAAAAAGCGGTAACACAAAGCGGGCGCGTCGTAAAACGCGCCCGCTTTTATTGTTTCGGCGGCAAAAACCCTTCAGGGCAGAGGCGAGTCTGAAACGATGGTTCTGCCGTTTTTGACCACCGTGTAAAGCCTGCTCTCCCTGCTAGATCGGAAGAGC